>CAMBPW010000005.1 GCA_945869755.1 uncultured Gemella sp. | reverse complement strand
ACAGCATTAAAAAAAGAAGATGACTATATAAGAGAATGTAAAAAACAAATTTTGGATAAAGGTTATGAAATTAAAGATAGTTGGTGTTTTAATTTGCCAGAAAATAATTATTTAGAATTTACTTTTACAGATTATAAAAATGAAAACTATACAGTAGTTTTTAATAAGGAAGAAAATAGTATAATTTCAATTAAAGAGGTGTAATATGGAAAAAACTATTAATATTTTTAAAGAATTAACTACTTTAGATTCTACATCAGGTTTTGAAAATGAAGTTGCAAATTATTTAATATCTAATTTATCTCCTTATGCAGATGAAATAAAAAGAGATAATTTAGGAGGGGTATATGCAATAAGAAAATCTAAAAATGTAAATGCTAAAACTGTAATGATAGCTGCACATATGGATGAAGTAGGATTTATTATTACAAAAATTATGCCAAATGGTTTTTTAAAATTTGAGCCATTAGGTGGTTTTAGAGATGATGTTTTGTTAGCACAAAAAATTACTGTTACTACAATTGAGGGAAAAAAATTTGTAGGTGTAATACCGTCTATAGCAAAGCACTTTACAGATGGAAATAGTAAAAATATAAAAATTTCTGATATGTCTATTGATGTTGGTGCAAGTTCTGAAGAAGAAGTTAGAAGTTGGGGTATTAATGAAGGAGATTATGCAACTCCTAAAACTGAATTTGAAAAACTTGGGGAACATAGATTAATGTCAAAAGCCTTTGATAATAGATATGGTTGTGCAATAATAACAGAATTGTTTGAAGAACTTAAAAATGAAGAATTAGATTGTAATTTAGTTGTATGTGCAACAGTTCAAGAAGAAGTAGGTCTTAGAGGTGCAGAAATAGCAGCTAACTTAATTAATCCTGATTTATGTCTAGTAGTTGATTGTAGTCCAGCAAATGATATTGACGGAGGCTCAAAATCAAATGGACGACTTGGAGATGGCTTTTTAGTCAGATTAATAGATAGAACAATGGTTCTTAGAGCAAATTTGAGAGAAGAAATAATTTCAATTGCAAAAGAAAATAATATAAAATATCAATATTTTACATCACCAGGTGGAACAGATGCTGGAGCAATACATAAAGCAGGTATTGGAATACCAACAGCAGTAATAGGAATTTGTGGAAGATATATTCATACTCACAATTCAATAATTG
This sequence comes from uncultured Gemella sp., assembly GCA_945869755.1. GTDB lineage: Bacteria > Bacillota > Bacilli > Staphylococcales > Gemellaceae > Gemelliphila. Next base: position 25,319 of record CAMBPW010000005.1, on the reverse strand, counting down.
ATTTAAGAGATTATTTATCGGCAAAAGATATTATAAAAAATATTTTAAGAAAAGTAGATAATAATTTTATAAATAATATACGTTTATAAAAAATAACAGGATAATTTTAAAAATTATCCTGTTATAATTAATATTCAGTTTCTTCATATTCATACTCAGTATCAAAATATTGTTCATCAGCTAATTGTTCATTATAAATGGTATTATTTATTTTGATTATAATACCAAACAATAGTGTATTTGCAATTAATGAACTACCGCCATAACTTATAAACGGCATACTAACTCCTATTACGGGTATTAATCCTGTAGATGAATATGAATTTATAATAAATGAAAATGCAAAATTAAATACAGTTAGTAATATAAAATAATAACTGAAATTTCCGTGTTGGCATTTTCTTGCAATAAAAATTATTTTTAATAAAAATAAAAAATAAATTAAAATGAAAAAGGAAACACCGATAAAACCAAAATTTTTTGCTATAACAGATAGAATAAAATCATTGAATTGTTCATCTATATAAACAGCATTTTTAGAAAAATTTCCGGTTAGACCACCAGATTTTATTTCATTTAAAGCGTTCGTTATTTGATATGCATAGTTGTATTGAAATTCTTCTGGATTGAACCAAGCTAACAATCTTTTTAACTGATAAGTTTTTATACCAATTAAATTTAGAACTGTTGGGAAATATAATGCACTAGTTAAAATCAATCCTACAAAACTTACAACTATAGTATATATTATGAAAAATGTTTTACTTCTACTACTAACTAGAAATGCTAAGACTAAAAATAAAAATATGAAGTAAAGACCATTTCCTAAATCATTTTCTTTCATTATTAAAATAAAAGGAATTAGTAAAATAATTGAAATTTCTAATAGCTTTATAATGTCTGATGATTTGTTAAAATGATTTTGAATTATTAAAAAACTTATTATTCCTACAGATGCAACTTTTGCAAATTCTGATGGTTGTACTGTAAAAATTTTAAAGTTAAACCAGCTTTTTGCACCATTAACTGTAGGGGCAATATTTTCTGGAGATATTAATAGTATTGCTAATATACATACTATAAAAATGAAAAATAATATACTAATTTTCTCGTAAGTCTGGATAGAAACTTTTTGCATAAAGTAAATAATAGTAAAACTTATACCGTAAAAAATTATTTGTTTTATAAATAATTTAGGAGTTACACCGTTATTATACTCCGCTAAAAATATTGAAATTATACTTGTTATGGCAAGTATAAAATAAAAAGATAATAATATTCTATTACTTTTTTCAAAAATAAATTGTTTCAAAAAATCAACCCCTTTTGTAAGATTATACAATAATATAAAATTCATAGCAATAAATTAATGCGAGGTGATAATATTGAAATATACTCCAATGATTGAGCAATATTTAAAAATAAAAAAAGAATATAACGATATGTTTTTATTCTATCGTTTAGGAGATTTTTATGAAATGTTTTTTGACGATGCTATAGAAGCGTCAAAAATTTTAGAAATAACTTTAACTGGTAGAGATGCAGGTGTCGAAGAAAGAATACCTATGTGTGGAGTTCCATTCCATTCTGCAAGTAATTATATTGATATTTTAGTAAATAACGGACATAAAGTAGCAATTTGTGAACAAGTATCGGAAGCAGGTCAAGGTAAATTAGTCGAAAGAAAAGTTATTAAAGTAATAACACCTGGTACATACATGAATTATAAAAATTACGATGAAAATAATTTTTTAGGTTGTGTATATCATAAGGATAAATACTATTTTTCTTTTTGTGATATTATGACAGGAGAAAGTAGATGTATAGTTTTAGAAAATGAAGATGAACTAATTGATGAAATTTTAAAAAATAATATTCGTGAAGTTTTAAATGTAAATGAGGAAAATATAAATATTAGAGATGTTTATGTAACTAATGTAGAATTAAAAGAGAATTTGCTAACTGAACAAACAAAACTAATTAATAATGAATTTTTAAAAATTAGCTGTAATAATTTACTAAATTATATTGAAACTACTCAAAATACAAACATAGATGGAATAAAGCCTTTTGAGATTTATTTTAAAAATAAATATGTTTATATGACAAACTATTCTATAAAAAATTTAGAAATAACTCAAAATATGGCTAATGGTTCTAAAAAGGGTTCACTATTAAGTGTAATTGATAAAACAAAAACAGCTTCTGGAGCAAGGAAATTAAAAAAATGGTTAGAACATCCTTTAATAAATTTAGATGAAATTTTATTTCGTCAAAATGTAATTTCAGATTTTATTGAACATTTTTTTATAAAAGAAGATATACAGAAATTATTACGAGAAGTTTATGACATTGAGCGTATAGCTACGAAAATATCTTATAATATAGTATCTCCAAAAGAATTATTAAATTTAAAAAATACCCTTGAGAAAATACCTGAAATAAAACAATTATTAGATAAAATAGATAGTGATTGTATTAGAAATGTTAATAGTAAAATTTCAGATTTATATGAACTTAGATTATTTTTAAATAATTCAATTAATGAAAATGCAGGACAAACTGTTAAAGAAGGAAATGCAATTAAGATAGGATTTAGTGAAGAATTAGATAATTATAGAAATGCACAAGTAAACGGAAAAGCTATGTTGCTTGATATAGAAAATAGAGAACGTGAAATTACAGGTATTAAAAATTTAAAAGTTGGATACAATAAAGTTTTTGGATATTTTGTTGAAGTATCAAAAAATAATTTAAAAAATTTAGATATTGAATCAAGAGGTTATAATAGAAAACAAACACTAGCTAATTGCGAACGATTTGTATTTGAAGAATTGAAAACAATAGAAGATTATATTATTAATTCTAATTCAAAGATAGAAGATTTAGAGTTAGAATTGTTTCAGAATGTAAAATTAGAAATTCAAAAATATACTAAAGAGTTACAATTTTTAGCAGATATTTTAAGTGATATAGATGTATATATTACGTTATCAACAGTAGCAGAAGAATTTAATTATGTAAAACCTACATTTAATAATTTTAATTCGATAGATATAGTTGCTGGTCGACATCCAATAGTAGAACGAATGGTGTCGAAAAATAGTTATATAAGTAATGATTGTAAATTTAACAAAGAAGATAATATTTTATTAATTACAGGACCAAATATGTCTGGAAAATCAACTTATATGAGACAATTAGCACTAATTGTAGTTCTTGCACAAATTGGGTCTTTCGTTCCGTGTGATAGTGCAAATTTACCGATATTTGATAAGATATTTACTAGAATTGGTGCTTCTGATGATTTAGCTGGTGGAAAATCTACATTTATGGTTGAAATGATAGAAGCTAAAAATGCGTTATTAGAATCTACAGAAAATTCTTTATTAATATTTGATGAAATAGGTCGTGGAACATCAACATATGATGGAATAGCTTTAGCACAATCAATTTTAGAATATATAAATGATAAAATTAAGTGTAAAACTCTTTTTTCAACACATTATCATGAACTCACTAAATTAGAAGAAAATTCAAAAGGAATAAAAAATATTCACGTTTCTGCGAAAGAAGAAAAAGGTAAATTAATTTTTCTATATAAAGTAAATGATGGTGCTATTGAAAAAAGTTATGGTATTCACGTTGCCAAATTAGCAGATTTACCTAATGAAATTATTGTAAATGCTAATAATATATTATCTACGCTTGAAAGTGGTAATAAAAATAATTCAAATTATAAAGTAGATACAAAACATTATAAAAAACTATCTTTTGACTTAGATAATTATGATGAGAAATATACTGAACTAAAAAATATAATTTCAAATATTGATTTATTAAATACAACACCAATAATGGCATTAAAAATTTTAGATGATTTAAAAAATAAAATTAACTAGATTGTAAAAAACAATCTAGTTTTTTAATTTTTAAATATAGTTATTTATTAAAAATTAGTGTATAATTGAATATTGAATAATAAAATTGTGAGGAGTGAGTTTAATGGGAAAAATAAATATTTTATCAAATTCACTTGCAAATAAAATTGCAGCTGGAGAAGTTGTTGAAAGACCTTCTTCTGTAGTTAAAGAATTGTTAGAAAATTCTATTGATGCAGGAAGTACAAATATAAAAGTAATAATTAAAGAATTTGGAATTGAAGAAATTAGAATAATTGATAATGGTTCTGGAATTAGTAATGATGATATTGAAAAAGCATTTATGCGTCATGCAACGAGTAAAATTTCATCTGATTATGATTTATTTAGAATAAATACTTTAGGATTTAGAGGAGAGGCATTAGCTAGTATTGCTTCAGTTAGTAATATTGAAATAAAAAGTTGTGCCGGAGAAGAAAAAGGTAAATATTTAGAAATTACAGCTGGAGAAATTGTAAAAAATGAATACTATGCTCCGATAAAGGGAACAGATATAAGTGTAAAAAATTTATTTTATAATACCCCAGCAAGATTAAAATATTTAAGAAATCCACATACAGAACAGAGTAATATTATGAATGTTGTTAATAAATTAGCACTTTCATATCCAAATATTTCGTTTGAAGTTGTAGTTGATGACAAAATAGTTTTAAAAACTTATGGAGATGATAATTGTATAAAAGTAATTTCTAAAGTTTATAGTAGTGATATTGCTCGTAATATGCTCTCTTTTTCTGGAGTAAATGATGATTATAAAATATCAGGATATATATCTAAACCAGAAGAAACAAGAGCTAATAAAAATTATATAAATGTTTTTATAAATAATAGGTATGTAAAAAACTATCAAATACAAAATGCAATAATAGATGCTTATGGAACATTTCTTATGAAAAATAGATATCCTATAGCAATTATCAATGTAGAAATGGATTCAATATTATTAGACGTCAATGTTCATCCTACAAAACAAGAAGTTAGACTTTCAAAAGAGCAAGAATTAATATTATTAATTAAAGAAACTATCAGTAAAAGATTGTTAAAGAATACTTACATTCCACAAGGAATTAATAATGTATTGCGAAATAAAAATAATGACGAAAAAGTAGAACAAGTAACATTTAGAAAAGAAATTGACAATAGTTTTGTTATAAAAGAATCAAAATTAGAAAATAATAGCTATAATGCAAAATTAAGAAATTTCAATAAAGAAAAGGATAATTTCTTTGAATTTATAAAACCTGAAAAAGAACACAGTATATCAAATGATGAAAATGAATTTTCTTATAATGTTTATAATGAAACTTTAGGTAATGTTGAAAGTGAAATTCAAAGTATTAATATAAATAATGAATTAGAAAATGTTCATAGTCAAGAATTGACATTACCAAATCTGACAGTTCTTGCACAAATATTTAAAACTTATATATTAGCTCAAACTGGAGATGAACTTTATTTAATTGATCAACATGCAGCACAAGAAAGGTACAATTATGAAAGACTACAGAAACAGTTTGATGATATGAAAATAATAAAAACACAATTATTAGTTCCTTTAATATTTAACTTTTCAAATGATGAAGTTATTTTTATAAAAAACTATATAAATGAATTAGCAAATATTGGGATAAATTTAGAAGATTTTGGTGATAATTCTTATTTAGTTAGAGAATATCCTAATTGGATAATAGAAAATGCGGAAGATACAATAAAAGAAATTATTAATAAAGTTATTAATAATAAAAATATATCTATTATTGAATTGCGTAATGATGCTATAGCTATGGCTAGTTGTAAATGTTCAATAAAAGCAAATCAATATTTAACTATTGAAGAAATGAATAAAGTTATAAGTGATTTATATAGTTGTCAAAATCCATTTACTTGTCCACATGGAAGACCGATAATAAGTAAAATGACTAAAAAAGATTTAGAAAAAATGTTTAAGAGAATAGTATAGTTATGTCAGATAAAAAAAAATATAAAATTATATCCTTAGTAGGAGCAACGGCTGTAGGAAAAACAGAAATAAGTATAAAACTTGCTAAAAAATTTAACTGTGAAATAGTTTCAATTGATAGTGTTCAAGTTTATAAAAAATTTAATATAGGCTCAGCGAAAATAAGAGAAGATGAAATGGGAGGAATAAAGCATCATTTAATAGATATTTTAGAACCTACTGCGAAATTCTCCGTTTATGATTTTCAAGTGTTAGCTAGAAAAACTATAGAGGATATTATATCTAGAGGTAAAACTCCATTACTTATTGGAGGAACTGGATATTATATGAATGCGGTTATTTATGATTATAATTTTGGAAATTATGACAATAAAGAAGAAAATTATAATATTAATGAAATGTTGAACTACATAAAAAAAGAAGATGAAGAAACTTATAAAAAAATAGATGTTAATAATGAAAGACGTATAATAAATGCTTTCAATTATATAATTAATGAAAAAAAATCTTTTTCTGAAAATATGAGTGGAAATAATATTTATTATAAATATAATCCATATATTATAATTTTAAATAGAGAAAGAGAAAATATATATTCACGAATCAATAGTAGAGTAAATAATATGATTAGTGATGGATTAATTGATGAAGTTAAAAATATAGTAAATAATTATGGAACAAATCTACAAGCTATAAGTTCAATTGGATACAAAGAGGTATTATCATATTTAAAAGAAGAAATATCTATGGAAAATATGATAGAAAGTATAAAACAAAATTCAAGAAGATACGCCAAAAGACAGTTAACATGGTTTAGGAATAAAATTTTTAATGGACATTGGTATAATATTGACAAAAATGAACATTTAAAAATAGAAATAGATATAGAAAAATTTTTAGCTAATAATTAATTTATTGGAGAAAATATGGAAATAGTTAATATAAAAAAGTTAAATAAGAAGTATAAGTTGGAATTTGATAATGAAAAAAGTATTTATGTTTCTGAAAATACTATAATAAAATTTAATTTAGTAAAAAAAATAAAAATAACAGTAGATCAATATAAAAAAATATTGTTATCAGAAAATAAAGAACAAGCAGTAAACTTATCACTAAATTATTTAAGTTATGGTATGAAAACTGAATATGAACTAAGAGAATATTTAAGAAAGAAAGAAATATTTGAAAATAATATAGACTATGCAGTTGAAAAAGTAAAAGAATATAAATATTTAGATGATGAGAAATATGCTAAAACTTTTATAAATGAATATTTCAATTTGAAAAAAAAGGGACCTATTTGGATAAAGAAAAAGTTAGAAGAAAAAAGAGTTAATGAACAATATATTAACAATAATATTTTAACTATATGTACAGATAGTGAACAAATTGAGGTTGTATATTTATTAATTGAAAAAGAATATAGCAAGAAAAATGAAGCAATTAATAAAAAAATTAAAAAAATAACTACTAAACTTTATGCAAATGGCTATACTTTTGATATAATAAATAAAGCTTTCAAAATATTTTTAGAAAATAATAATGAAGAAAACGATGATAGTGAAATTATTTCTAAATATTTTGATAAAGCATATTCAAAATTAAGTAAAAAATATGACGATAAATATATATTAAAACAAAAAATAGTAGAAAAATTATTGCGTGATGGATTTAATTACGGAGATATAAAAGACTATTTTTTAGAAATAGATTTTTAAATAAAGGAATAATGTAAATGAATAACAGAAATGATAGACAAAAAAATATAAGAAATTTTTCTATTATTGCACATATTGATCATGGAAAATCTACGTTAGCAGATAGAATTTTAGAAAAAACTAAAGCAATAGAATCACGAGAAATGAAAGCTCAACTTTTAGACTCTATGGATATAGAAAGAGAACGTGGAATAACTATTAAATTGAATGCTGTAAAACTTAATTATACAGCAAAGAATGGAGAAGAATATATTTTTCATTTGATTGATACGCCAGGGCACGTAGATTTTACATATGAAGTATCTCGTTCTTTAGCGGCATGTGAAGGTGCAATATTAGTAGTTGATGCAGCACAAGGTATTGAAGCACAAACTTTGGCTAATGTTTATTTAGCATTAGATAATAATTTAGAAATTATACCTATTATTAATAAAATAGACTTGCCTGCCGCTGATCCTGAAAAAGTAAAAACAGAAATAGAGGATGTTATTGGTTTACCTACTGATGATATAGTTTTAGCTTCTGCTAAAGCTGGAATAGGAATTGATGAAATATTAGAACAAATAGTTGAATACATTCCTGCACCAAAAGGAGATTCAAATGAACCATTACAAGCATTAATTTTTGACTCGATTTATGATCCGTATAGAGGAGTAATAGTTTCTGTTCGTATAAAAAATGGAACTGTAAAAGTTGGTGATAAAATTAAAATGATGGCAACTGGAGGAGTATTTGATGTTACAGAAGTTGGTATTCATACCCCTAAAGAAAAACAGGTCGACGAATTAACGGTTGGAGATGTTGGATTTATTTGTGCATCAATAAAAAATGTTAGTGAAACACGAGTTGGAGATACTATAACTTTATACAATAATCCTGCTAAAGAAGCATTACCTGGTTATAGAAAATTAAACCCAATGGTTTATTGTGGTTTATATCCTATTGACTCAGCAAAATATAATGATTTAAGAGAAGCGTTAGAAAAGTTAGAACTTAATGATTCGGCATTACAATATGAAGCAGAAACTTCTCAAGCTCTTGGATTTGGATTCCGTTGTGGATTTTTAGGAATGTTACATATGGAAATTATTCAAGAGCGAATAGAACGTGAATTTAATATAGATATTATAGCTACTGCTCCATCAGTTGTTTATAAAGTTGAAAGAACAGATGGTGCAGAAATTGATGTTTCAAATCCGTCAGAGATGCCAGAGCCTCAAAAAATAAATCAAATAAAAGAACCTTATGTAAAAGCAAGTATTATGGTTCCTAATGATTACGTTGGAGCTATAATGGAGCTTTGTCAAAAAAAACGTGGAGTGTTTATGAATATGGACTACATAGATTCTACGCGTGTAAATATAATTTATGATATGCCTTTATCAGAAATAGTATTTGACTTTTTTGATCAATTAAAATCAAATACAAAAGGGTATGCTTCATTTGATTATGAAATGACTGGATATAAAGCAAGTAATCTTGTGAAAATGGATATATTACTAAATGGAGAACAGGTTGACGCACTAAGTTTTATAGTTCATAGAGAATTTGCATATCAACGTGGAAAAGTAATAGTAGAAAAATTAAAAAAATTAATTCCAAAACAACAATTTGAAATTCCTATACAAGCTGCTATTGGTAATAAAATAATTTCTAGAGAAACTATTAAAGCAATGAGAAAAAATGTTCTCGCTAAATGTTATGGTGGAGATATTAGTAGGAAAAGAAAACTATTAGAGAAACAGAAAAAAGGAAAAGAACGAATGAAAGCAGTAGGAAGTGTAGAAGTACCACAAGATGCTTTTATGGCAGTTCTAAAAATGGATAATGAATAAAAAAAATAATGGAAAGGGAATATATATACATATTCCCTTTTGCAAATATATTTGTAATTATTGTGATTTTAATAAATTTTATATTCAAAATCAACCTGTTGACGAATATATAGATTGCTTGATTAAAGAATTAGAAAATATTAATCCTACTCATAATATATTAACTTTGTATATTGGGGGAGGTACTCCTAGTTCATTAAATACTATGCAGTTAGAAAAATTATTTCAAGCTCTACATAAAAAAATAAATATAAAAAATTTACAAGAATTTTCTTTTGAAGCCAATCCAGAAGACTTAACTAAAGAAAAAGTAACGATTTTATATAAATATGGTGTAAATAGAGTTAGTATGGGTGTTCAAACATTAAATGATGAGTTGCTAAAAATTATAGGACGTGGTCATAAAGAGGAAGATGTTATTTGTGCAATACGTAATTTAAAAGAAATTGGAATAGAAAATATTAATGTTGATCTAATGTGTGCATTACCTAATCAAACTATGGAAGATTTATATAATAGTATGAAAAAAATTGTAGAATGCGATATTACACATATTTCTTGTTACTCATTAATATTGGAGCAACGAACAAAATTATATAATCAAGTAAAAAGTAAACAGGTTATTTTACCAACAAATGAAGTTGAAGAAAAAATGTATGAAGCTGTTATTAAATTTTTAATTTCAAAAGGATATAATCAATACGAAATTAGTAATTTTTCTAGAAAAAATTATGAGAGTATTCATAATACTAATTATTGGAAAAATATGGAATATTATGGTTTTGGTGCTGGGGCACATGGATATATAGATGGTAAGAGATATTCAAATCATGGTGTTGTAAAATTTTATAATAAGCATATTGAAGAAAAAAATAATGCAAAAAGAACAGAAGAAAAAGTAACTATAAATCAGCAAATAGAAGAAGAATTTTTTTTAGGTTTAAGATTACTTGATGGAATAAATTTACAAGACATTGACAAAAAATATAATATAAATTCAAATAAATTGTACAAAAAAGTAATTGAAAAAAATATAAAGTTAGGATATTTAAAATTAGAAAATAATATTTTAAAATTAACTTATAAAGGATTATTTTATGGTAATGATGTATTTGCTGATTTTTTGTTATAGTCTAATTTTAATAAAATTATTTTTAATAGTGAATTGTTTTTAATAAACAATTCTTTATTTTTTATTTTAAAAATTAATTTGGTATAAAACTATTTGCTACTCTTTCATTGCCAACATTTGAAATAAAATTATAATTGTGGTATTATATAAGTTAGCGATATTTTGCATAAATAAAAAATTGAGGAAAAATAATGATATATAAAATAGCAAACACACAAGAAGAATATAATCAAATTTTCAAGCTAAATTATGCAACATTTGTTGATGAGATTCCTCAACATGAAGAGAATAATGATAAAATTTTAGTAGATAAATTTCATAGTAAAAATATATATATTGTAGCAAAAAAAGAAAAAGAAGTTATAGCTATGTTAGCATTAAATGCAGAAAGACCTTTTTCTTTAGATGACAAAATAGGAGGCATAGAAAAATTCTACCAAGGTAAATTTTTAAGACCTATAGAAATAAGATTATTATCTGTAAAAGAAGAATATAGAAAAACAAAAGTATTTTTCGGTTTATTAAAAAGAGCGTTTAATTATATTGTTCAAAATTCATATGATACTATATTTATTTCTGGTACTACTAGACAAGAAAAACTATATAATCACATAGGTTTTACTAGATTTCATAATAATGTAGGAACAGAAGGTGCTGAATATATACCAATGTTTTTAAATTTAAGCGATAATAATGAAGTAATAGATAAATTATCTAAGTCTAAACAAATAAATTATTTACCTGGTCCAGTAGATTTATCTTCGGAAGTCCTAAAAAAAGTATCTAAAAAATTATATTCGCATAGAAGTAAAGAATTTGTTAATTTAACAAAAAACACATTATATAAATTGAAGAATATTTTAGGAACTAAAGATGTAACTATTTTGCATGGTTCAGGAACTCTTGCTAACGAGTCTATACTTGCACAATTATCACAACGAAATTTAGGTAAAGGATTAATTCTTTCAAATGGAGAGTTTGGAAATAGGATTATAAATCAGGCTAAAAGGCATAATTTAATATATGATACATATTCTGTAGAGTTTGGAGAAAGTTTTGATTTAGTATATTTAGAAAATCTAATTAAAAATAATGATTATAAATATTTATATTTAGTACACCATGAAACAAGTGTAGGAATATTAAATAATTTAGAAAAAATAACAGAAATTTGTAAAAATAATAATATGGTCGTAGCGGTAGATGCAATTTCTGCGGTAGGAGCTGTAAAATATAATTATTCTAATATAGATTATGTAGCTTGTTCTTCTGGAAAAGCATTTTGCTCTGTAGCTGGACTTGCAATTGTTGGACACAATTGTGAATTATATGAATTGAAAAATGCTACGATTTACATAGATTTATATTATGCTAATAAAAATTTATCTATACCGTTTACGCAACCATCATTACTTATTGAGGCATTAAATACAGCTTTAGATAGATTTGATGGAGATTATCCGTATAATTTTATAAAAGAAAAATATGATTATATGAGAAATAGATTAGAAGAACTAAATTTTGAAATTATAAAAATTAAAGATACAGAGAAATCTCCAGTTATATTATCTGTAAAAATACCAGATAATATTTCTACTATTAACATTGGAGATTCTTTAGCAATAAATAATGTATTTATACATTACAATAGTGAATATTTAAGAAAAAGAAATATACTACAATTTTCATTTATAAATCAAAATACTAATTTTGAAGAGATTGATTATACAATAGAAATATTAAAAGAAATAATAGGAGGATACTAAAAAAATGTCAGTTTTTAAAGTTTATTATCAAGAAAATGCAAATGAAATACCTGTTAGAGAAAATACTTTATCACTTTATATTGAGGCAGAAACTGCAGTAGATGTAATGAAATATTTAGAGCCTAGAAAATATAATATTGAATTAATAACTGAGCTGAGTCCTGAACATTTGGAATATGAAATGAAATCTGAAAATTTTGTGTTGGAGAAAATAAATGGATAGATTTATTGAAAAGCACGAAGTAGGTGTTTCTGCCATTGGAGGTATGGGAGAAATAGGTAAAAATACATATGCTATTCAATATCGTGATGAAATAATTATTATTGATGCGGGAGTTAAATTTCCTGGAGATAATATTTTAGGAATAGATTATATTATACCTGATTATGCATATATAGAAAAAAATATAAAAAAAATAAAGGCGTTAATAATTACTCACGGACATGAAGATCATATCGGGGGGATTCCATTTTTATTAAAAAATGTTAGTTTACCAATTTATGGTGGGCCACTTGCTATTGGATTAATAAAATCAAAATTAGAAGAACATAATTTATTATCTAAAGCTGAATTTCATTCTATAAATGAAGATACAATTTTAAAATTTAAACATTTAACAATTGAATTTCATAATACTACTCATTCTATTCCGGATGCTTTCGGTGTTATAATAAGAACACCACAAGGAATAATAGTTCATACTGGAGATTTTAAATTTGATTTCACACCAGTAGGAGAACCTGCTAATTTATATAAAATGGCTAAAGTAGGAGAAGAAGGAGTTTTATGTTTATTATCTGATTCTACTAACTCAGAAAGAAATGAATTTACAATGAGTGAAAAAGAAGTTGGAAACACTATTGAAGATATACTTAGAACAGTAAAACATAGAATTATATTTGCTACATTTGCATCTAACGTATTTAGAGTAAAGCAGGTAGTAGAAGCATGTATAAAGTATGATCGAAAAATTGCAATATTTGGACGTTCTATGGAGAAAGCAATAAAAATTGGAACAGATTTAGGATATATATCTGCTCCTAAAGATACATTTGTTAATGCAAAAAATTTAAAGCAAGTAGATCCAAACAAATTATTAATTTTGTGTACAGGAACACAAGGAGAAGAGTTAGCAGCACTTACTAGAATAGCACATGGAACTCATAAAAAAATAACTATTATGCCTACAGATACTGTAGTTTTTGCTAGTTCTGCAATACCAGGTAATGCACTATCAATTAATAAAAATATAGATTTATTATCAAAATTGGGAGCAAATGTAATTACTTCAAGTATAAATAATGTTCATACTTCAGGACACGCAGCAAAAGAAGAACAAAAATTAATGTTTAGATTAATTAAACCAAAATACTTTATGCCTATACATGGTGAATATAGAATGCAAGTTTTACATGCTAAAACGGCTATTGAATGTGATGTTAAAGAAGAAAATACATTTATTATGAAAAATGGAGAAATTTTAGCATTAACAAAAAATAGCGCTAGAATTGTTGATGGTAAAATTGAGGCAGGAGATATTTACGTTGATGGTTTAGGGATTGGAGATATCGGTAGCGTAGTTATAAAAGATAGAAAAGAATTATCTGAAAATGGAGTTTTTGCAATTTCAGTAGTAGTAGATATTAAAAATAAAGTATTATTGGCAAAACCAGATATAATAGCTCGTGGATTTAGTCAAAGTCAAGAATCCAAAGATATTTTAGAAAGTTGTAAAGAAATAATAGAAGAAAGTATTGTTGAGCAATTGCAAAATGAAGATTGGAATATATATAATGTAAGACAATCAATTATAGAAAATACAACAAAATATCTTAATGATATTATAGGAAGTACACCAGTTATAATTCCAACTATAATAGAAGCGTAATTATTTTAAACAGTGTAATTTTATATAATAAAATTTGCACTGTTTTTTTAAAATATAAAAGGGGATATTTTTATGAAATATAGAAGTGTATTTGATATTATTGGACCTATAATGGTAGGACCTTCCAGTTCACATACGGCTGGTGCTGTGAGAATCGGCTTATTTGCAAGATACTTATTTTCAAATGAACCAAAAAATATTGAAATAACATTATATGGCTCTTTTAAAGATACATATAGAGGGCATGGTACTGATATAGCTCTTATAGGTGGAATATTAGGATATGATACTTTTGATAAATCAATAAGAGAAAGTTTAGAAATAGCTGAGCAAAAAGGCATAAATTATAAATTTATTGAAAGTGATATTGCACATATTCATCCTAATACAGCTAAAATAGAGCTAGAAGGCGAAGGAAATTATTTAGAAGTTATTGGGAAATCAATAGGTGGTGGAAAAATGGTAATTTTTGAAGTTCAAGGATTTGATGTCGAATTATCTGCTGATTTTCCTACATTATTTGTATTTTATGAAGAGAGCATTGAAAATAAAAATATTTTAGAAAAAGAAATTTCTTATTTGAAAAAGTTTATAAATAAGTATAAGTTTTCTACATCTGTTATAGAAAGTAAATCATTGGTTACTATTGAATTATTATCAAATTTTGATTCAATAAAAGATATTTTTAATAAATTGTCATTTGTAACTAATATAAAATATTCAGAAAGTATATAGGAAAAATATATGTTTAGAACTATAGAAGAGTTGGTTTATCAAGCTAAAGTTTATAATAAAAAAATTTATGAGTTAATGATAGAGCAAGAAATAGAACTAAATGGAACAACTAAAGAGTACATAATAAATAAAATGAGAAAAAATTTATTTGTTATGTTAGAAGCTATAGAAGACGGAAAAAAAGGTGTCAAGTCAAAAACTGGTTTAACAGGGAATGATGCGAAAAAACTTCAAGATTATATTAATAGTGGAAAATCTATAGCAGGAGAAGATTATTTAAATGGTGTTGTTGCAGCAATAGCTACGAATGAAATTAATGCAGGATTAGGAATAATTTGTGCTACTCCTACTGCAGGTTCTGCTGGAGTTTTGCCTGGATGTATTTATGTATTAAAAAATAAATTTAATATTTCTGAGATGAAACAAATTAACATGCTATTTACAGCAGGAGCTTTTGGAATGATAGTTGCAAATAACGCTTCTGTTTCGGGAGCAGAAGGGGGATGCCAAGCAGAAATTGGTTCTGCAAGTGCAATGGCGGCAGCAGCTATAGTAGAAGCAATGGGAGGTACACCAGATATGTGTGCTAATGCATTTTCTATAGCTTTAAAAAATATGTTAGGGTTAGTTTGTGATCCAGTTGCAGGTTTAGTAGAAGTTCCATGCATAAAAAGAAATGCTGCAGGAACTAGTATTGCCATTATGGCGGCTGATATGGCTCTTAGCGGTATTGATAGTAAAATTCCTGCCGATGAAGTTCTTGATGCAATGTACAAAATTGGACAAGAAATGTCATATAAATTCAAAGAAACAGCTAAAGGTGGATTAGCGGCAACAAAAACCGGTGAAAAATATAGGAGTTTATTATTGTGTAATGAATAACATTTTATATAATTCTATATCTAGTGTAAAAGGTATTGGTCCAAAAACATTAGAACTACTGGCTGAACTTAATATTTTTACTATAAAAGATGTTATTTTTAATATACCTTATAGAGTTTCCCTATCTAATGAATTTTCTTTAAATGTGAAAAATGGAGAAAAGGTTATTGTTAGAGGAAAGGTAGAAAATTCAGTTAATACAAGTTTTTATGGTAAAAATAAAAATAGATCGTTTTTTTCATTATTAACTAATATAGGAAGTATAAAAATAATTTTCTTTAATCAACTTTACTTAAAGCAACATATTGTTGAAGGAAAAGAATTAGTAATAAAGGGAGTATATAACTCTAGTAATAATACGATAACAGCTAGTAGTATATCTTTTTCCAATAATATTTTAGAAAATGATAATAGCTATGAGAAAACAGAAGTTGTGTATCATCTAAAAAAAGGAATAACTAATAAGCAATATATAAAAATAGTTCAAAAGTGTTTTGATTTAGTAAAAAAAGAAAATTGTTTAATAGATTTAGTTCCTAAAGATTTTAAAGGGATTTGGAGTTTATATAAAATTCTTTATACACTACACTTTCCAGAAAGTTCTATATCTTTTGATAAAGCTAAAAAGATGTTTGCTTTTCATGAATTATTAGAATATCAATTAAAACTTCAATTAAAAAATTTAAAAAATAAAGAAGAAAATAAAGAAAGCTCTATAAAAATTTCAAGTAAAGATATAGAAACTTTCAAAAAAAGTTTAAGTTTTAAACTTACAAATTCTCAAAATCTATTAATAGAAGAAATAGTTGATGATCTAAAAAGTTTTTATCAAATGGATAGACTTTTACAAGGAGATGTTGGTTGTGGAAAAACAGTAGTAGCTGCTACATTAATTTATGGAGTAGCAAGAGCAGGATTTCAATCAGCTATTATGGTTCCTACAGAAATATTAGCAATTCAGCATTTTGAAACATTTTTTAATTTTTTTAAAGATTTAGATATAAGTGTTGCTTTATTAACTAGTAGTACTCCATCTAAAGAAAGAAAAAAAATTATTAATTTACTAAAAGAAGGAAGTATTGATTTATTAGTAGGGACGCATTCTTTAATTCAAGATGATATAATATTTAAAAATTTAAAATTTTCTATAACAGATGAGCAACATCGTTTTGGCGTTAATCAAAGAAGAAGTTTATGTGAAAAAGGAGAAAATATAAATACTTTAATGATGACTGCTACACCGATACCACGAAGTTTAGCAATAACATTAATAACAGATATAAAAGTTTCTACAATTAATGAATTACCTAGCGGAAGAAAAAAAGTGCATACTACGAAAGCAACTTCAAAAAATATTTATTCTGTATTTGATAATATAATTTCAGAATTAAAGTTAGGTAGACAAGGATATGTAGTATGTCCTTTAATTGAAGAATCAGAGAAAATAGATTTAAAAAATGTTGAAGAAATATATGAAAAATTAAATTCTTATTTGACTAATAATTACAAAATAGCTATATTACATGGTAAAATGAAGAGTAAAGAAAAGGATAAGATTATAGAAAAATTTTTGAATAAAGAAATTCATATTCTTATTTCTACTACAGTAATAGAAGTAGGGGTAAATGTTCCTAATGCAACTTTTATGGTAATAGTAGATGCTAATAGATTTGGATTAGCAACTTTACACCAATTAAGGGGAAGAGTTGGAAGGAGCGATTATCAATCTTACTGTATTTTGATTTCAGATGTTAAAAGTGAAAGAGTAGACATTATGTGTCTAGAAAACGATGGATTTAAAATAGCGGAATTTGATTTGAAAATGAGAGGACCAGGAGATTTTTTTGGAACGAAACAAAGTGGATTACCAAGTTTTAAAGTTGCAGATTTAATTAATGATACTGAGCTAATGTACTTAGCTAAAAAATTAGCTACTAAATTAATTGATGTTACAGATAATAAAGACAAACTGATAAATTATATAGGTCTTCACAAAACAATTTCTTAATTAGGAGAAAAAATGGATAAGAAAACAAAAAGACGAATAAAGAATATTATAATTAACATAATAATTGTAATATTATTACTTACAGCAGGAATTTTGATTTTTAAAAATCAAATTAGAGAATATTTGACTAGCACTGCAAACAATAAAATTATTACAGCATATAAAAATAATCAAACTGAAGTAAATATACCTTGGTGGCAAAAAATGTTTACAGATAATAGTGCGAATATAAAATTATCAGATAGCATGTTAGGAATTTTAATAATAGATGATTTAAAAATTCAAGAACCTATTTTTCAAGGAGATAGTGAAATTAATCTTATTAATGGTGTTGCAACTGTTGATTATAATCAAACTCTTGATGCACAAAATGTTGTTCTTGCAGGGCATAGTGTACAAGGAATAGATATAAGATTTTATAATTTAAGAAAAATTAAAGTCGGAACACAAGTACAAATTGTAACTAAAGATAGATTATTAAAATATGAAGTTACAAAAATATATAATGTATATGATACGCAAGTGGAAATTTTAGAACAACATCCAGGAGAACCTAAAATTTTAACGATGTTTACTTGTGATGCATATAATTATAATACGGGTATTTGGGAAGAAAGATTTGTAGTAGAGTCAAAATTTATTGGAGAAGAGAAAGCGTAATATGAGAATAGGAATTGATTTATTAGGTATAGATGATAAAAAACAATTAATTAATTTTGTAAATAATTACAAAGAGGAAACAACATTAGTTGTATATGGACTTGAAGAAGATTTGCAATTAATTAAAGATAGGTTATTTTTAGAAAAAGTTTTATGTACTGAAGAAGTCTATATGGAAGATGATCCAGCAAGAGTGCATAGAAGAAAAAAAGATGCTACAATGATAAGAATGCTAGAAGATCAAAAAAATAATTTTATTGATGTTAGTATTTCTGGCGGTAGTACAGGAGCATTTAT
This sequence comes from uncultured Gemella sp., assembly GCA_945869755.1. Classification (GTDB taxonomy): domain Bacteria; phylum Bacillota; class Bacilli; order Staphylococcales; family Gemellaceae; genus Gemelliphila. The sequence goes on along the minus strand of CAMBPW010000005.1, from coordinate 6,496 downwards.
GGCTAGTGGATTGTTTATTCTAGGGAGAATAGAGAAGGTAGCTAAACCTGGACTTGCAACAATGCTTCCAACAGTTACAAATCATAAATTTTTATTGACAGACTTGGGAGCTAATGTTGAAGCTAAAGCAGAAGACTTATTAAATTATGCTAAACTAGGTGAAGTTTATATAAAATATATGTATGGTGTAGATAATCCCAAAATTGCTTTGTTGAACATTGGTGTAGAAGCTACAAAAGGTAATAAACTTTATAAAGATACACATATTTTATTTAAAGAAAATTTACAAAATTTTAGAGGGAATATTGAAAGTCGTGAAATATTAGAACACACAAATGATGTAGTAATAGCAGATGGATTTACAGGAAATATGGTATTAAAAACTATAGAAGGAGTAGCCTTATCTCTTAGTAAATTGTTAAAAAATATTTTTTTACAAAATATAATTAGTAAAATTTCTGCATTATTAGTAAAAAAAGGTTTGAAAGAATTTAAACAAAAATTTGATTATAGTGAATATGGTGGAGCTATTTTAATTGGGTTGAAAAAACCAGCTATAAAAATTCACGGTTCTGCAAATGAAAAATCAGTATATTTTGCAGTACAGCAAGCAAAACAAATACATAAAACTAAATTATATGATAAAATGAAAGAAATAATTACAGGAGAATAAAAATGGCAATATTAGAAGAAGTAAAAGAAATTATAATAAAACATATAAATGTTAATAAAGAAGACATAACTTTAGACTCAAAATTAAATGAAGATTTAGATGCAGATTCTATAGAAATAGCAGAAGTTGTAATGGATATAGAAGAAAAATATGGTTTTGAATTTTCTGATGAAGATGCAGTAAATATCGAAAAAATTAGTGATTTAATTAAACATATTGAAAATAATAAGTAAAAAAGATGCGAGATAATTATTTATCTCGCATTTTTTAATAATTTATTTTTCTAGGATTTTTTAATTTATTGTATTTCTCTTCTGCTATAGTTTTATATATTTCTTCTTCACGTTTTTCATAAAGAAGCCACGCCCAAGTATACCATAATAAATCTGCAAATTTTAAAAATACATCTAATTTTTCAAAATCACATTTTTCTTTATCAAAATAACTTTTTAAAAACGTGATAGTTTCTTGATAATCTAAATTATTTTCCGAAATAAAACTTGCAACATCAAAATAGTAATCATTCATTCCAGAATATTCAAAGTCAATTAAATATATTTTTTTATCTGCAAAAAGGAAATTTCCTTCAACAAGGTCGTTATGACATAATCTATCAGGTGTATAATATTTTTTAAAATCGTCAATTAAATATAAATATTTTTCAATATCAATCGAAAATTGCTCTACTTGATAAAAATATTTATCAAAAGTGTCTATTGGACTAAATGAATATTTAGATTCAAAATTTTTATTATGGAAATTTTTTAAAATATTAGCTATTTCAACAATACTAGATAAATTTTTATTTGAAATAAATGTTTTAGCCCCTACTTTAAATTCTGTAATTAGTAAGTTACTATCGTAATAAACAGGTGTTAAAAAATAATCTTCATTTTTTAAAATTTCTAACGCTTCTTTTTCATTTTCTTTATTTGTAATTATAGTAGTGTCTTTAGGAACTCTACAAAAATATTTTTTATTTTCTGTTTCTACAATATAGTTTTTATTAGTTATACCATAACTAGTTTCTGTAATATTTATTATATTATCATTTAAAATTTTTTCTAATTTATTTTTTAATTTCATATTGAACACCTACCTAACTAAATTATAATATAATAAATAAAAAATGTAAATTAAATTATTGAAAAAAATTCAAAAAACAGTTAAAAAATAAAGATGTATTCACTTTCAAAAAACATTCTAAATTGATATTTTTGAAGTTTTATGTTATAATTTTTAAGTTATAAAATAATTTAACTTTATTCTTTATTTTTTGGAGGAATGATGAAAAAAATATTTATTGATAGCGAATTTATTACATTGACACAATTTTTAAAAATCGAAGGTTTTATTAATTCTGGAGGAGAAGCAAAATATTTTTTATTGGATAATAACGTTTTTCTTAATGATGAATTAGAAAGTAGACGTGGGAAAAAATTATATGCTAATGATGTTATTAAATTAGGGAATAGTGAATATTTAATTATAAATGAAAATAAATAACCTAAATCTTTTATATTTTAGAAACTATGATCATTTATACATAGAATTTCATCCTAAATTGAACATATTAGTTGGAGAAAATGCTAATGGAAAAACTAATATAATAGAATCGATATTTTTACTTGCACTAGGAAAAAGTTTTAGAACTAAAAGAGATTCTGAATGTATTAAGTTTAATCAAGAGGTTACTTGTATGTCATGTGTCATAGAAAAAAATTGTAGTGAAAAAGATATAATGTTAGCAATAAACAATAAAGGTAAAAATGCTAAGATATCTGGAATTAAAAAAAATAAACTTACTGATTTTGTAGGAGAACTTAATGTAGTGTTATTTTCTCCAGAAGATTTACAACTAGTAAAAGGAGCTCCTGCATTAAGACGAGAATTTATTGATAGAGAATTTTATCAAATATCAAAAAAATATCACAGATGCTCGTTAATGTATAAACATTTACTAAAGCAAAGAAATAGTCTGTTAAAAGATATTAGAAAAAATCGTGATGACGAACTGTCAATAATTTATTTAGAAACATTAACTTCTCAATTAGCTAAACTAGCAGTTTATTTAACAAGAGAAAGAGTAAATTTTGTAAATAAAATATCAATATTTGCAGAAAAAAATATGCTAGATATATCAGACGGTAAAGAAAAGTTAAAGATAGTTTATAAATCATCTTTGCTAGAAAGTATGAATTTAGAAAGTACGGATAATTCAGATTTTAATGAAAATAATATATCAAGTATTATTATGTCTAGGAGTAAAGAAGATATTTATAATGGGAATACAAAAATTGGTCCACATCAAGACGATTTAATTTTCTTTATAAACGATGTAGAAGCTAGACAATTTGCATCGCAAGGACAACAAAGAAGTATAGTTTTATCATTACGTTTAGCAGAAATTTATTTTTTAAAAGAATATACAGGAGAATATCCTATACTTTTATTAGATGATGTCCTTAGTGAATTAGATTCTTTTAGACAAAACAAACTATTAGATTCAATAAATGAAAATATACAAACATTTATAACTACTCCTGATATTAAGGAAATAAAAGAAAATTTGTTAAAACAATCAAAAGTTTTTTACATAAAAAATGGAATAATAACTGAAAATAATTAATTTTTGAAAGGAATAATAATGTTAGAGGAAAAAAATATACAAGAATATAATGCCGATCAAATTCAAGTTTTAGAAGGGTTAGAAGCTGTACGTGTTAGACCAGGTATGTATATAGGTTCTACTTCTCAAAAAGGATTACATCATCTTGTTTGGGAAATAGTTGATAATTCTATTGATGAAGCTCTGGCAGGATTTTGTAATAATATAACAGTAGCTATTGAAAAAGATAATTGGATTAGAGTAGAAGATAACGGACGAGGAATACCTGTAGATATTCAAGAGCAAACAGGAAAACCTGCTTTAGAAGTTATTTTAACTGTTCTTCACGCTGGAGGTAAATTTGGCGGTGGAGGATATAAAGTTTCTGGAGGATTGCACGGTGTTGGGGCTAGTGTTGTTAATGCTTTATCTACCAATTTAGAAGCATACGTTCATAGAGAAAATAAAATTTATACTATGAAATTTGAAAAAGGAGAGGTTACTCAAGAGCTTTCAATTGTTGGAGAAACTAATAAAACTGGAACTACAATTCGTTTTAAAGCAGATCCGGAAATTTTTCAAGAAACTACAGTTTATGAATATGATATTTTAAGAACTCGTATAAGAGAATTAGCGTTCTTAAACAAAGGTATAACAATATCACTACTAGATGAAAGATTGGAAGAATTAAAAGAAGAAACTTTTTGCTATGAAGGTGGTATTTTAGAATATGTTCATATGCTAAATGAACATAAAGAACCTTTACATGATGCAATATACATCCATTCAGAAATGGAAGGAAAAGAAGTTGAAATATCTATGCAGTATAATGCAGGATATTCGAGTAATATATTAAGTTATGCTAATAATATTAATACTCATGAAGGTGGTAGCCACGAATCAGGTTTTAAAACAGCACTTACAAGAATAATAAATAATTATGGTAAAAAAAATAATTTGATTAAAGACAAAGAAGCTTTAACAGGTGATGATGTAAGAGAAGGTTTAATTGCAATTATTTCAATAAAGCATCCTAATCCACAATTTGAAGGACAAACTAAAACAAAATTAGGAAATTCTGAAATGAGTACAATAACAAACAAGTTATTTTCAGAGGAATTTGATAGATTTTTATTAGAAAATCCAAAAGTAGCTAGAATAATTGTTGATAAAGGATTACAAGCTTCAAGAGCACGAATAGCAGCTAAAAAAGCACGTGAATCAACACGAAGAAAAAATGCTTTAGAATTTACAAATTTACCAGGAAAATTAGCAGATTGTTCAAGTAAAGATGCAGCGAAATGTGAATTGTTTTTAGTGGAGGGAGATTCTGCTGGTGGAAGTGCTAAACTTGGACGTGATAGTGTGTTTCAGGCAATATTACCACTAAAAGGAAAAATATTAAATGTAGAAAAAGTTAGAATTGATAAAGTTTTAGCAAGTGATGAAATTCGTTCTTTAATAACAGCAGTAGGAATGGGAATTGGAGAAGGAATGAATGTTGATAAATTACGTTATCACAAAATAGTAATTATGACCGATGCTGATGTTGACGGAAGTCATATTAGAACATTACTTCTTACATTCTTCTTCAGATACATGAAAGAATTAATAGAAGCAGGACATATATACATAGCTAGACCGCCACTTTACGGACTAAATGTAGGTAAAAAAGTATATTACTCATTTAGTGAAGATGAATTAAAAGCTGATATTGAAGAATATGCAAAAGATAAAAAATATAATGTTCAACGTTATAAAGGTCTTGGTGAAATGAATGCACCAGAACTATGGGAAACAACAATGAATCCAGAGTCTAGAAGAATGTATAAAGTTAGTATAGATGATGCTATATTAGCGGATGCGGCATTCGATACTTTAATGGGTGAGAGAGTAGAGCCTAGACGTAAATTTATTGAAGATAACGCATTAAATGTTATAAACTTAGATATATAGTAATTGAAAGGATAACAAATGGAAGATAAAAATATTACTTTACGAAATATAACTACAGAAATTGAAAATTCTTTTCTAGATTATTCAATGAGTGTTATTGTATCTCGTGCTTTACCAGATGTTCGAGATGGTTTGAAGCCTGTTCATAGACGTGTTCTATATGCTTTTAATGAATTGGGATTAACAAATGATAAACCATTTAGAAAAAGTGCAGCAGTAGTCGGAGAAGTTATTGCAAGATATCATCCTCACGGAGATGCTGCTACTTATGGAACAGTTGTTCGACTAGCTCAAGATTTTAATAGTAGATATCCTATGGTAGCTGGTCAAGGGAACTTTGGTTCTATTGATGGTGATAGTGCAGCAGCTATGCGTTATACAGAAGCAAAACTAAGTAAAATTGCTTTTGAAATGATTAGAGATATAAATAAAGATACAGTTGATTTTCAAGATAACTATGACGGTAGTACAAAAGAACCAAAAGTTTTACCATCTAGAATACCAAATTTACTTGTTAATGGAGGTAGTGGTATTGCTGTAGGTATGGCTACTAATATACCACCGCATAATTTAGGAGAAGTTATTGATGGAGTTATTGCACTTGCAGACAATTCAGAAATTTCTATACCTGAATTGATGACTAAAATTAAAGGACCTGATTTTCCAACTGGAGCATTAATATTAGGAAGAAATGGAATATTGAATGCGTACAATACAGGTAGAGGTTCTATTGTAATGCGTGGGAAAACCGCAATAGAGCAATTAAAAAATGGAAAAGAAAGAATAATAATTTCTGAAATACCTTATCAAGTTAATAAAGCTAAATTAGTAGAAAAAATTGCTGATTTAGCAAGAGAGAAAAAAATAGAAGGTATTACAGATTTAAGAGATGAAAGTAATCTAAAAGAAGGTATAAGAATTGTAATTGAATTACGACGTGATGCTAATAGCAATGTTATTTTAAATAATTTATTTAAACTTACTCCGCTTCAAAGTTCTTTTGGAGTAAATATGGTTGCTTTAGTAAATGGAAAACCAAAAACTTTAAATTTAAAAGAAGTTCTTTACCACTATTTAGAACATCAAAAAGAAGTTATAGTTAGAAGAACAAATTTTGATCTTAAAAAAGCCAAAGAAAGAGCACATATATTAGAAGGTTTAAGAATAGCTCTAGATAATATAGATAAAATAATTGAATTAATTCGTTCTTCTCAAACTGCTGAAGAAGCAAGAAATGGATTGATTGATAACTTTAATTT
>CAMBPW010000004.1 GCA_945869755.1 uncultured Gemella sp. | reverse complement strand
ACCTGTACCCATACCGAACACAGAAGTTAAGCTCTTTAGCGTCGAATGTAGTTGGTCTTACGGCCTGCGAGAATAGAACGTTGCCAGGCTTTTAGCTCCCTTACGGGAGCTTTTTTGTTTTATAATTTGATTTTATTAGAAAAATGGTGTAACATATAAATGTGGATTGGAGGAGATTTTATGTATCTTGAAGATGAAAAATTACTTGATATTACAAATAAAAACAAAAAAAATATATTGGTAGCATTAGAAAATATTAATTATATTTCTAATGACCCTAATATTAAAGTTACGTATATAAAAATTTTAAATAATTTATTGAAATTTCATAAAGCGATTGAAAACTACTTTTATTCAAAAAAACCAGGGTATAATACAGTTTTTCAAAAAAGAATAGATGATAATGATGATAGTGAATATTTATTTTCTAAAATAAAATCGGAGTTAAAATCTAATTTTAATGATGAAGGATTTAATTCTCTATATTCTGAAAAATTTTTTGAAGTTATTGATGCAGTAGAAAATAATATTTTAGAATTATTTAAAGATGAAAAAGAGTATGATTTTAATAATTATTTGATTAACTTAATTAATGAGAAAAAATTAGACGAATTTATTTGGTTAAATACTATTTATAATATTTATAAAAACAATCAAAGTATTAAAGATATTGTTAATGACTATAGAACATTTACTTCTATTGAATTTTCAGATTTATATCAAATGTATTTATTCGTTACAGATTATAATATTAATGAATTACTTTTGAAAGATGAATCTAAAATTATTACTAACGAATATTTAACTAATATAAATAATTTTTTTGATTATATGTATAATTTAGTTGATGATATGAAAAATTTTGTTGCTAAAGAAAATAAAAAAGAAATATTAAGTTTTAATAGCAAATTAGATACTTATACAAATGTTGCTACTCCTAATAAGGATGAATTTATTAAGATAACTAATAAGCTATTTACAGTAATGAAAGATTTATATCAAAACGACAACACTAAACTTTTATTAAATAATGTTTATCCAGTTTTAGTAAAATCATTTTATGCACCATTAAAAAATGATGACAAAATTAAGTATGATTTTAATGATGATTTTATTTTTGCTTTAGAATATTTACAAATAATAATTGAAGTTATGAGTGAAGATAATGGTAATTAATTTAAGTAATAATGATTTTTATTCTGTATATAATGATTATTATGATTATAATTATTCAAAAGAATTAAATATTTTGTATTTGCCAATTATAGGTATTAATGCAGTTAAATTATATAACTTTTTTTCTTGTAAAATTTTAAATGATAACAATTTATCAAATAATATGCTTCATTTTGATATTACTGATAATTTGTCTATAGATTTAAAACAGTTTAAATTGGCAAGAAAGAAGCTAGAAGCGATTGGATTATTGAAAACTTATTTTTTAGAAAAAGATTCAAAGAGTATTTATATTTATAAGTTAAATAGCCCTATGTCTTTTGATAAATTTTTATCTGAACCGTTACTTTCTACCGTTTTAGAAAATGCAGTAGGCAGTTCAGAATATAAAGTAATTTTTAAAAAGTATAGTACAAATAAAGTTAGTTTTGAAAATTTCAAAGAGATTACTTCTAAATTTTCAGAAGTTTATTCAACATCTCAATTAGATGATTATAGTTTTAATAATATACTTAATTTAGAACACGAAAGCAAACCTAATTTTGATGAATATTATTTTGATTTTGATAAATTGAATTATTTGTTAGCTAATAATTATTTGGGTGATTTATTAGATAATAAAAACTTGAAAAATGCTATTTTGTCATTAGCTCATTTATATAAAATTACACCTTATGAAATGGCAGGGGCATTAGAGAAAAGTTTAGATGTTTCATCTGGTGGTACGGAAGTAGACTTAGAAAAGTTGAAAAATTATTTAGTACAACTTTTTATTAATGTAAAAAAACAAGATGTTCCTACTTTAGATAAAATGCTTAATAAACAGTTAATAAAAGAAACATATTCAGAGGAAAAAGAATTATCTAAAAAAGAAAAACTTGCACAAATATTTGATTCTTACAATTATGTGCAATTTTTAAATAAAAGACATTCGATAATTTTATCAGAAACAGACGGTAAAAATATTACAAATATACAAACTAAATATAATATGCCTACTGGAGTTTTAAATGTTTTACTTGATTATGCAATTATAGAAAGCAAAAGTCAAGGTGTTCCGAACTTTGGATATTTAGATAAAATAGCTAGTACATGGTCTAGTAGTAAGTTGACTAGTGCATTAGATGCAATTAATTTTGTAAATAATCAAAGAAAAAATTATACTCACAATAAACTGAAAAAAGAAGAGAATAAAAATAACATAAATAATGTTGTAACAAGTAGAAAAAATAATAACAGACATATAGTAAAAACACCTAATTACATTAAAGAACAATTAGATTCATTAAGTGATGAAAATTATAAAACACGTCAAATTAATCAAAAAGATGAAGAAGCTCATGAAAACTTTAAAAAACTTTTAAAAGAGAAAGGGATTGACTAACATTGAAAAAAGCTAGTAGTATTATTGAAAACTTAGAAACTAATAATGATATTTATGACAATTTAGTTGATAATAAAATTTTAAAAGATAAATATATAATAAATTTTATTAATAAAAATAATTTGACGAAAGATGTTTTTGAAAAAAATATTCAAACTTTTTATGAATATTATACTTTTAAAAAGAATATGAAAAATATTGGTATTAAGCCAAAACTTAAATATGATTTAGGTGTAGTTTCTATTGAATTTACAGAAACAGAAGAACAAAAAAGGTTAAATTATACTAATAAATTTGCTAATAGAATCAAAACAGAATATGTACCTAAAAGTATATTATTTTCCACTTTTTCAAGTTTGACTACACACGATGAAAAATTGAGAGTAGCAACAAATATTATTAAATTATGTGATGAAAAACTTAATAACAAAGAAAATGTAAGAGGTATTTATCTTTATGGAAAAACAGGAATAGGGAAGTCTTATTTAATGGGCTGTATATATAATTATTTTAAAGATAATGGAATAGAACCTGCAATAATTTATTTTCCTGAATTTGCTAGAAAGATAAAAGCCGAAATTAATAGTGGAGAGTATTCAAATATTATTGATAAAATTAGAGAGCAAGAAATACTTATAATAGATGACATAGGTGCAGAAAATATTACAGAATTTGTAAGAGATGAAATTTTAGTACCTATTGTTAATTATCGTTCAGCAGAAAAATTATTAACATTCTTTACTTCTAATTTTTCTATATCAGATTTAAGTTCTGTTTTATCTGCAACTAAAAATACTATTGATGAAACAAAAGCTGTACGTATTTTAGATAGAATAAGGTATTTAGCAACACCAATTTATTTAGATTCAGTAAATGAAAGAGAGATTTATTAATAATACTAATTTGCTATTGCATAGAATTAATATTTATGATAAAATCATTACGTAAATAATTATATACTAAGGACATGATAAGTAATAAAACTATTTTTAGAGAGAGTATGGTGCTGAAAATACTTAATAGTTATTATTTGTTACTACCTTAAAAAGAGTATATAAGTTTGGCAAACTTTACTTGCTACAATGAGGAAATATTTTATTTCAAAATTGGGTGGTACCACGAAATTAGTTCGTCCCTATTTAGGCTTTAGTCTATATAGGGATTTTTTATTTAACCAAAAATTTATAATATAATAATTAAGGAGAAAATTATGGTAAAATTAACATTCCCAGATGGAAGTATTAGAGATTATGAAAATAAAACAGCACTTGACATTGCAGAAAGTATTAGTGTTAGTTTAAAGAAAAAAGTTGTTGCTGCAAAATTAGATGATAATTATTTAGAACTAGATAAAATAATAGATATTGACGGATCATTAAAATTAATTACGGCTGATGATAACGACATTGATAGTTTATATGTTTTACGTCATTCGTCTGCACATTTGTTAGCACAAGCTCTTCGTAGATTATATGGTAAAGAAGTCTGTTTTGGTGTTGGGCCAGCAATAGACGGAGGTTTCTATTATGATTTCGATATGGACGTTAAAGTAAATGAAGAAGATTTAAAAAATATAGAAAAAGAAATGAAAAAATTAATTAGCGAAAATCATAAAATTGAAGGTCGTGAAGTTAGTAGAGCAGAAGCACTAGAGATTTTTTCAAATGATCCATACAAAATAGAATTGATAAATGATTTACCAGAAACAGAAGTAATTACTGTTTATACACAAGGTGAATTTACAGACCTTTGTCGTGGTGGACATGTTAGTAGTACATCAAAAATAAAAGAATTCAAATTATTATCAGTAGCTGGAGCATATTGGCGTGGTAATAGTGATAATAAAATGTTACAAAGGATTTATGGAACAGCTTTTTATACAAAAGAAGCACTTGCAGAACACCTTAGAAAGTTAGAAGAAGCAAAAGAGCGTGATCATAGAAAATTAGGAAAAGAATTAGGTATATTTACAACTACACAACAAGTAGGAGCAGGATTACCTTTATGGTTACCTAATGGAGCTACTATACGTCGTACGATAGAGCGTTACATTGTTGATAAAGAAGTAGAAGCAGGGTACGATCATGTATACACGCCGGTGTTAGCTTCAGTTGATTTATATAAAACTAGTGGACATTGGGAACATTACCAAGATGATATGTTCCCTCCAATGAAAATGGATCATGAAGAAATGGTTCTTCGTCCGATGAACTGTCCTCATCATATGATGATTTACAAAAATGAACGTCATTCATATAGAGAATTACCAATTCGTATTGCAGAATTAGGAATGATGCATAGATACGAAGCAAGTGGAGCAGTAAGTGGATTACAACGTGTTAGAGGAATGACTTTAAATGATGCACATATTTTTGTTCGTCCTGATCAAATAAAAGATGAATTTAAACGCACAGTAGCATTAATTCAAGAAGCATACAAGGATTTAGGCTTAGAAAAATATAGTTATCGCTTATCTTATAGAGATCCAGAAAATACAGAAAAATATTTTAATGACGATGCTATGTGGGAAAATGCTCAAGGTATGTTAAAAGAAGCTGCTGATGAATTAGGATTAAATTATGTTGAAGCAGAAGGAGAAGCAGCGTTTTATGGACCTAAACTTGATGTTCAAGTAGAAACAGCTATAGGAAAACAAGAAACACTATCTACAGTACAACTAGACTTCTTATTACCAGAGAGATTTGAACTTGAATATATAGGAGAAGATGGTAAAGCACATCGTCCAGTTGTAATTCATAGAGGAGTAGTATCTACTATGGAACGTTTAGTAGCTTTCTTATTAGAAGAATATAAAGGTGATCTACCTACTTGGCTAGCACCAAATCAAGTTAGAATAATACCAGTAAATAATGATTATCACTATGAATATTCACGAGAAATTTTTGAAGAATTAAAACGTGCAGGAATTAAAGTGTCTTTAGACGATAGAAATGAAAAACTTGGATATAAAATAAGAGAAGCAGCTGCTAAAAAAATTCCTTATACATTAGTTATAGGAGATAAAGAAGTAGAAAATCGTGATGTAAATGTACGTACTTTTGGTTCGCAAGATCAAAAATCTAAGAGCTTTATTCAATTTAAGGAAAATATTTTAAAAGAGATTAAAGAAAGATTAATTAACAAGGAGGCGTAAATATGACTTTAAAACAATTAGTAACGGAATTACAAGAAGGGGAAAAAAAGGTTACAATTAAAACTACTCTTGGAGATTTAACTTTTAAGCTTTTTGAAAAGGATATCCCTAAAGCAGTTGAGAATTTTTTAACACATGCAAAAAATGGATATTATAATGGAATTATTTTCCATAGAGTAATAAAAGATTTTATGATTCAAGGAGGAGATCCTACAGGAACAGGAATGGGAGGAGAATCTATTTGGGGGGCTTCATTTGAAGATGAGTTTTCAATGGATTATTTCAATTTCTATGGTGCATTATGTATGGCAAATGCAGGACCAAACACAAATGGTAGCCAATTTTTTGTAGTACAAGCTAAGCATGTTGATAGTTCAATGCTAGCTAATTTAGAAGCAGGTGGTTGGCCAACAGAAGCTATAGAAGTTTATGCACAAAAAGGTGGAGCACCGTGGTTAGACCATCGTCATACTGTTTTTGGACAATTAATAGAAGGATTTGATACTTTAGAAAGTATTGCTTCAGTGAAAACAGGATCTCAAGATAAACCTGTAGAAGATGTAAAAATAATAGAAATAGTATTATAATAATAAGAGGTTAGAATTTTATATTCTAACCTCTAAAATATTTTATATAATTTTAATAATAAATAATGTTGATGGTTTACTAGCAAATAAATATTATTTATGCTATAATGAGAAATATTTTGTGAGGTAAAAGTATGAGTAATAAAAATAATATATATTGTTCATTTTGTGGGAAAAGTGCAGAAGAAGTTTTTAAAATAATATCTGGACATAATGTTTTTATTTGTGATGAATGTGTAGATTTGTGTTCACATATGATTGATGAACAAGTGTATGCAGAGAAAAATTATGAAAAAAAAGATTTTAATTTATTGAAACCAAAAGAAATTTTGGAGAAATTAAATGAATATATTATTAGTCAAGATAAAGCAAAAAAATCAATAGCAGTTGCTGTATATAATCACTATAAAAGAATTATATCTCAAAATAATAATGATGATATTGATTTGCAAAAAAGTAATATAGCACTTATCGGGAGTACGGGTTCAGGAAAAACATTAATAGCTCAAACTTTAGCTAAAATGTTAGATGTTCCTTTTGCTATTTCTGATGCTACTACATTAACAGAAGCTGGATATGTAGGAGAAGATGTTGAAAATATTTTGTTAAGACTTATTCAAAGTGCTGATTATGATATTGAGCGAGCAGAAAAAGGTATAATATATATTGATGAAATTGATAAAATTGCTAAAAAAGGTGAAAATGTATCAATAACTCGTGATGTTTCTGGAGAAGGAGTACAACAGGCACTTCTTAAAATTTTAGAGGGAACAATAGCTAGTGTTCCGCCACAAGGTGGTAGAAAACATCCTGGAGAAGAAATGATAAAAATAAATACTAAAGATATATTATTTATTATTGGTGGAGCATTTTCTGGTATAGAAGAAATAATAAAAAGACGTCTTGGAGAAAAAATTATTGGTTTTTCTAAAGATGAAGAAGAGAAAATTCAAAGTAATGAATCTATTATTTCAAAGGTTAAACATGAAGATTTAGTTAAATATGGCATAATACCAGAATTTGTAGGAAGAATACCTTTAGTTTGTTATCTTGAAGAATTATCAGAAGAAGATTTAGTTAGAGTTCTTAAAGAACCTAAAAATTCGATAATTAAACAATATGAGTATTTGTTTAGTTTAGATAATGTTGAATTAATTTTTGAAGAAGAAGCGTTACTTGAAATAGCTAAAGAATCAATTAAAAGAAAAACAGGTGCCAGAGGACTTCGTTCTATTATTGAAGAAGTGTTAATAGATGTGATGTTTGAGATACCTAGCAAGAAAAATGTGAAAAAATGCACGGTAACAAAAGAAAATATAATAAATAAAACATATCCAAAACTTAGTTAGGAGGATTAAATTGACTAAATATTATTTATTAGAACATAAGGAATTATTTGTTCCTGACAATATGTATAGTATTGAAATAAAAGATAAATATTTTTTAAAGACAACTAAGTCATTGAAAAATAAAAATTTGAGAGTTTTTGTAACGTCTAATAGGCAACCTATGGACGATTTTAATGAAAATAATAAAGACTTAGATATATATGATGAAAAGGGCTTTAATAAATTTTTTGGAACATACGGCAATTTAAAGTATGATAAAGATAGCAAACTTTACATTTATACTTGCGAGGGGATTGCGGAAGTATTGAGTGGAGTTTATAAAGATAATAAAGTAGAGTATCTTGAAATTTCACAAAAAGAAACTGAAAATGTTGATTTTGATCAAAATGGTAAGTTAGAAGAGTTAAAGAGAGTTTTTAAAGAATTTTTAGCTGTTGAGAAAATGGATATAGGAGTTTTTAGTATAACAAAATTAGAAAAGTTTATTAATAAAAACTTAAAATATTTTCCGTTAGATAGTTTTATGATGAAAAAGGTAATTTTTATTTCTGACTTAGAGAAAAGAGCAGATTTTGTTATAAAATCTATAGAAAATATTATGGCAGTAGCTACTTATAAACGAGATATTGATAGAAAAGTTCGTATTAATATTGATAATCAACAGAAAGAATATTTTTTACGTGAACAAATGAAAGTTGTTCAAGATGAATTAAAAGTATTATCTCCAGATGAAGATGATATAGAAAAGTTAAAAAAACAAATTATAGATTTGAAATTGAAAAAACAAGATGAAGAATATCTACTTAAAGAATTAACAAGATTAGAAAAAACGCCCCCTATGGTTCCTGAAAATTCTATAATTAGAAGTTATCTTGAAACTGTGATTTCATTACCTTGGAATACTGTAACTTCTGATGAAATTGATATAAAAAAATCAGAAAAGATATTGAATGAAGATCATTACGGTCTTGATAAAATAAAAGAGAGAATTTTAGAATTTTTAGCAGTAAAAAAATTACGTGAAGATATGAAATCTCCTATATTATGTTTTGCAGGTCCTCCCGGAGTTGGTAAAAGTTCTTTAGCGAAATCAATAGCAAAAGCTATGGACAGAAAGTTTGTTCGTGTTTCGCTTGGAGGAGTTAGAGATGAAGCAGAAATAAGAGGTCATAGAAGAACTTATGTTGGAGCATTACCTGGAAAATTAATACAATCTTTAAAAAAGGTTAAAACAAAAAATCCTTTAATATTGTTAGATGAAATTGATAAAATGGCATCTGATATAAAAGGTGATCCCGCAGCAGCTATGTTAGAAGTTATTGATCCTGAACAAAATAATGAGTTTGTAGACCATTATTTAGATATTCCTTTTGATTTGTCAAAAGTTTTATTTATCGCAACAGCAAATAATATCTCTATGATTCCAGCCCCTTTAAGGGATAGAATGGAAATAATAGATTTAGAATCTTATACAGTTAAAGAAAAAGAAAATATTGCGATAAAATATTTAATAAAAAAACAAATTGAAGAAAATGGATTAACTAATAAACAAATTTCATTTACAAAGCAAGCAGTAAATAAAATTATAAATGGATATACTTACGAAGCAGGGGTTAGAAATTTAGATAGAGTAATAGGCAAAGTTTGTAGAAAAGTAGCTTTAAAAATATTGAAAGGTGAAGAAAAAGTTAAAGTTACTTTGAGTAATATTGAAGAGTTTTTAGGAGCTTCAAAATATGATTTAAAAGATAAAAATTCTAAACCTCAAGTTGGAATAGTTAATGGTTTGGCATATACATTTGTAGGTGGAGATACTCTTGAAATAGAAACGAGTATTTCAAAAGGCTCAGGAAAAATTATATTGACTGGGAAACTTGGAGATGTTATGAAAGAGTCTGCTCAAACGGCTATTTCATTTTTACGTTCAAATTTAGATGAATTAAACTTGGATAATATTGATTTTAATAAAATAGATATTCATATTCATGTTCCAGAAGGTGCTGTTCCAAAAGATGGTCCGTCAGCAGGAATAACGATAACAACATCACTTTATTCAACATTATCAAATAAAGCTGTAGATAATAATATAGCAATGACTGGTGAAATGACACTTCACGGGAAAGTTTTACCAATTGGTGGAGTTAAAGAAAAAGTTTTGAGTTCAGAAAAAATTGGTATTACAAAAATAATTTTACCAGAAAAAAATAGAAGTGATTTAGTTGATATTCCTAATGAAATTATTGAAAAGTTAGATTTACATTTTGTTAAAAATATTAATGAAGTATTTTCTATAGTGTTTGGAGATAGTGAAAATGTTTAAATTTAATATAAACAATCTTGATTTAATTATTAGTGCGGTATCTAAAAAACAATATCCCGTTCATAGTATGCCTGAAATAGCAATGTGTGGAAGATCAAATGTTGGTAAATCATCTTTTATAAACACAATTTTAAATAGAAAAAATTTTGCAAGAGTTTCTTCAAAACCTGGTAAAACTAGGACATTAAACTTTTTTAATGTAGATAACAAATTTGTTTTAGTCGATGTTCCAGGTTATGGATATGCAAAACTTAGTAAAAATGAAAAAGAAAAATTGTATGATATGATTGTAGAATATTTTGTTAATAGTAAAAATTTAAAATTTGTTTTACATTTGATTGATAGTAGACATAAGCCGTCTGAAGATGATATTATGATGAATGAATTTTTAAACTATTACGATATTCCATTTATTGTAATTTTAACTAAAACAGATAAAATTTCGAGAAACGAATTAACAAAAAATGAAAAAATAATTAAAAATACTTTAGATTTAACAAATTGCAAACAATTAATTCCTTTTTCTTCTGTGAAAAAACTTAATGTAGAAAAAGTTTTGAATGAATTTAATGAAATATTATAGTAAAATAGGTTTATCTAAAAGTTAAAAAACTCTAATTAGCTATATAACTACTTAGATGTAATAATTTATTGATTTTAAAATTCGATTTATAAAAGTTTTTTGAAATATAATAAATTGTGTGGGGTGACTCAACAAAATTGATTTTTTTGAAATCATAATTTTTGGGTCGCTCCTTTCTTTATATACAAAGCAATTTACTATTTTCAAACAATGTGATAAAATTAGAAAAGGTATTTTTATTTTAGAGGAGATATATAGTGAATATAGAACAAATAATAAAAATTTCTAAATTGTATGATGTTTATTCTGATTTGCTTAGTGAAAAACAGAAAATTTATATAAAAAATTATTTTTTTGATGATTTATCTCTTACAGAAATATCTGAAAATTATGGAATATCAAAACAAGCAATATCAAATAATATTAAAAGAACAGTATTTGAGCTTGAGCAATTTGAAGAAAAATTGAAATTAATTAGTACATCGAATGAGAGGCAATTTATTTTAGAAGAAATAAAAAAATTGAATAATGATAAAGTAATTGATGAATTAGTAAATCAATTATTAAAGTTAGAAAATTAGGAGAGATATATGGCATTTGAAAATTTATCCGAAAGATTACAAAATACTTTAGCAAAAATAACTGGTAAAGGCAAAGTTTCTGAAGCAGATGTTAAAGAAATGATGAGAGAAGTTAGACTTGCACTACTAGAAGCAGATGTTAACTTTAAGGTTGTAAAAGATTTTGTAAAAAAAATAAGTGATCGTGCAGTTGGAGTAGATGTAATGAAATCATTAACTCCTGCACAACAAATTGTAAAAATAGTAAATGAAGAATTAATTTCACTTTTAGGTGGTGAATCTGCTGAACTTGCACAAGGTAACAAAATAACTACAGTTATGATGGTCGGATTACAAGGGGCAGGGAAAACAACGACAGCAGGAAAATTAGCTTTAAAAGTAAAAAAATCACTAAAGAAAAAACCATTATTAATAGCGGCTGACGTTTATAGACCAGCAGCTGTTCAACAATTACAAACTTTAGGAAAACAGTTAGATATACCAGTTTTTTATGTAGATAAAGATCCTGTAAGCATAGTAAAAGAAGGAATTAAATTCGCAGAAGAAAATTATTTTAACTATGTAATAATAGATACTGCGGGAAGACTACATATTGATGAACTTCTGATGGATGAGCTTAAAAACATCAAAGAGGTAGTAACACCTAATGAAATACTTTTAGTAGTTGATTCAATGATAGGACAAGAAGCAGTTAATATTGCTACATCTTTTAATGAACAACTAGATATAACAGGTTTAGTATTAACAAAATTAGACGGAGATACTAGAGGTGGAGCAGCTTTATCTATAAAATCAATAACTAATAAACCTATAAAACTTGTAGGTTTAGGCGAAAAAATGAATGATTTAGATTATTTCCATCCAGATAGAATGGCGTCTAGGATTTTAGGAATGGGAGATGTTTTAACTCTTATAGAAAAGGCACAATCGTCTATTGATGAAAATGAAGCTAAAAAAATGCAAGAGAAAATGTTGAATCAAACATTTACTTTTGAGGATTTTTTAGTCCAATTAAATCAAATAAAAAAATTAGGGTCAATAAAAGATATTTTAGGAATGATGCCTGGTATGGGCCAATTAAAGGGATTAGATACATCAAAAATTGATGAAAAACAATTTGTATATATTGAAGCAATTATTCAATCTATGACACCAAAAGAAAGGCAAAATCCAGATATTATAAATGTTCCAAGAAGAAAGAGAATTGCAGAGGGAAGTGGACGACCTATAAGTGAAGTTCATAAACTTATAAAACAGTTTGAAGAAATGAGAAAAATGATGAAGCAATTTGGTGGAATGATGAACAATAAATCAAAAAGAAAGGGACTTGGAAGACTTTTTGGTAATAAACTTCCATTTTAGATTTTTATGAATAATATTGTATTATTTCAACCAGAAATTCCAGCAAATACAGGAAATATTGCTAGAACTTGTGTAGCGACAGGAACTAGGTTGCATTTAATAATGCCTATAGGTTTTTCAATAGATGATAAACATTTGAAGAGAGCTGGACTAGACTATTGGGAACATTTAGATTTAGTTATATGGGATAGTTTGGATCATTTTTTAGAAAATACAAATTCAAAAAATTATTTTTTAGTAACTAAATTTGGAAGAAAATTATATTCAGATTTTGATTTTTCAAATTTGAATAACGAAGACTTATATTTTATATTTGGACGAGAAACTAAAGGTTTGCCAGAACAGTTTAGAGAAAAATTTTCTAATCAAACTTTAAAAATTCCTATGACAGATAAAGTAAGATCATTAAATTTATCTAATACGGCAGCAATGTTAGTATATGAAGCACTACGTCAACAAAATTTTAAAAATTTAATTTAATTTAATATTATTAGGAGGGTTTTTAAGAATGAAAACAGATTTTCAAATTTCAATGGAGAGTACAAAATTAAATATTAAGGATATAGCAGAAAAAATAGGAATTAATGAAGATAATTTAATTCTTTATGGTAACTATAAAGCTAAAATAAAAATAGATGATTTAAAAACTAATGAAAATTCTAATTTGATTTTAGTAACAGCTGTAAATCCAACAGCAGGCGGAGAAGGTAAATCAACTGTAACAATTGGATTGTCAGACGGATTAAATTTAATTGGTAAAAAATCTTGTGTTGCACTACGTGAGCCTTCATTAGGCCCTGTTTTAGGTATGAAAGGTGGTGCCGCAGGAGGCGGATATGCACAAGTAGTTCCTATGGACGAAATTAATTTGCACTTTACAGGAGATATGCATGCTATATCAACTGCAAATAATACTATTTCAGCAGTTATTGATAATCATATTTTTCAAGGTAATGAATTAGATATACACAAAGTTGTATTCAATAGAGTTTTGGATATGAATGATAGAGCGTTAAGAAATGTATCTGTATCTATAAATAGTGCTAATGAAAGAGATGATCATTTTGATATAACTGTAGCTAGTGAAATTATGGCTATATTATGTTTATCAGAAAATTTACAAGATTTAAAAGAAAAAGTATCAAATATAATTGTAGCTTATAATTCAAAAGAAGAACCAATATTTGTTAAAGATTTAAAAATTGAAGGTGTACTAGCTGCAATATTAAAAGATGCAATTAAACCGAATATTGTACAAACGTTAGAAAATAACCCGGCAATAATTCATGGAGGTCCTTTTGCTAATATAGCACATGGATGTAATTCTATTATTGCTACTAAAACAGCATTAAAGTATGCAGATTATGTTGTAACTGAAGCTGGTTTCGGAGCAGATTTAGGTGCAGAAAAATTCTTTAATATAAAATGTAGAAAATCAGGGCTTCGTCCTAAAGTAGCAGTTGTTGTTGCTACTATAAGAGCTTTGAAATTACATGGTGGAATTTCAAAAGATGAATTAACAATTGAAAATTTAGATGCTCTAAAATTAGGTTTAGCAAATTTAGAAAAACATATCGAAAATATTAGTAAATTTAATGTTCCAGCAGTAGTTGCATTAAATGTATTTTCAACAGATACTGAAAAAGAGTTGAATGTTATTGAAGAATGGTCAAGTGAAAAAAATATACCATACTCAAAAACAGAAGTTTTCGCAAAAGGAAGCGAAGGAGCTAGAGATTTAGCAAATAAAGTAGTAAAATTAGCAGAAGAAAATAATTCTGAATTTAAGTTCTTATATAGTGATGAACAAACTATTTTAGAAAAAATAGAAACAGTTTGTAAAGAAATATACGGTGCAGTTTCTGTAGATGTAGCACCTAATTGTATAGAAGAAATTAATAATATCAATAAATTAGGTTTTTCAAATTTACCAATATGTATGGCTAAAACACCATTATCATTATCTGATAATCCAGAATTAAAAGGTAGACCTACTAATTTTACAGTTAAAATTACTGATATTAAATTAAGAAGTGGTGCAGGTTTTGTTGTAGTATATACTAATAAAATTTTAACTATGCCAGGACTTCCAAAAGTTCCTAATGCACTAAATATAGATATTGATGAAAATGAAAATATTATAAATATTTTTTAATAAAAATTTTAAACTGTGTGATTTTATATACAATTTTACACAGTTATATTTAAGGAGAATGTATGAGCTTTTTAGAAATAATAGATGATGAAAGTTTAGTGTCTGAAGATGCAAAAAATATGTTATTTAATTTATTGAATAAAGCTGCAGATATTGAAAATATTGATAAAAATAATACTGAATTGTCTATTTCATTTGTAGGAATAGAAGAAATTAAAGAAATAAACAGAGATTATCGTGGTAAAGACAAAGAAACTGATGTTATTTCTTTCGCTTTAAATGATGAAATTGATGGAGAATTAGAAATAATAGGTGGAGATATAACTAATTATTTAGGGGATGTAATTATTTGTGTAGATATTGCAAGAGAGCAAGCAAAAGAATATAATCATTCTTTTGAAAGAGAGTTAGGATTTTTAGCTGTACATGGATTTTTACATTTATTAGGTTATGATCATATGACAGAAGAAGAAGAAAAAGAAATGTTTGAAAAACAGGAATTAATATTAAAAGAATTTGGATTAAATAGGTAATTTTATGGATAATAATTTAATTAAAACAGGGTTTATTACAATAATAGGAAGACCTAATGCAGGTAAATCTACACTTTTGAATAATATATTAGAGCAGAAAATTGCCATTATGTCAGACAAACCACAGACTACTAGAAATATTATTAATGGAGTTTATACGGACGATGATTCTCAAATAGTATTTATTGATACGCCAGGTATTCATAAACCTAAACATAGATTAGGTGATTATATGATGAAACTTGCAAACAGTGCAATAAAAGAGTCGGAAATAGTCTATTTAATAGTAAATGTTAATGAAAAATACGGTTCAGGTGATAGTCATATTTTAAACATTATAAAAGAATTAGACGTACCTACTTTTTTACTGTTAAATAAAATTGATTTAATTGAACCTGAAAAACTTTTATCAATAATTGATTTTTATAAAAATTTATATGATTTTGTAGAAATAGTTCCTATATCTGCATTAAAATCAATAAATATTGAAAATTTATTAAATACAACTAAAAAGTATTTAACACCAAGTATAAAAATGTATCCTAATGATGTTATAACAGATTCTCCAGAATATTTTATTATTTCAGAATTTATTAGAGAAAAAATATTACAACTAACTGAAGAAGAAATACCACATTCTGTAGCAGTAGTTATTGATAAAATTTCTAAAAATGAGAATCAGAAAAAACAAATTATAGCATCTATAGTTGTTGAGAGAAAATCTCAAAAAGGTATGATTATAGGTAAACAAGGAAAAATGATAAAAGAAATAGGAAAAAGAGCTAGACGAGATATTGAGGAACTTTTAGGAGAGAAAATATTTTTAGAGCTGTGGGTAAAAGTTATTGAAAATTGGAGAGCTAAACCTTATCATATTAAAGATTTAGGATATAGAGATGATGTCTTTGATTAAGCAAGATTTTATAAAAGGAATAGTAATTAAAAAAATTCAATATAAAGATTATCATGAAATTATTCACATTTTAACTGAACAAGGAAATATAGAAAGTTTTTTTTACGAAAATGTAAAAAAAAATAAAAAAAAAGAAAAAATTTCAATTCCTTGTGAAGTGAACATTAGTTTTTTTAGAACGTCTGGTATGAATAAAATTATAACGTTAGAAATAGCAGAATATTTTAATAAAATAATATCAGATATGGAAATTGGAAGTTATGTTAATAATATATTGGAGCTAATATCATATAGTGATAATATTAATTCAAATATTTATAAATATATACTTAATATTTTTTACAAAGTAAATAATGAAGAAATTGATGTTGAAATGGCAAATATTTATAATATAATTAAATTTTTATCTCTTCATGGATTTAAGTTTATTTATAAAAAAACAGAATTGGAATATTTAGGATATAGTTTTAACAAAAATATGTTTGTTGATTATAGAGAAATATCAAATTTTTTTGAGTTAGAAAATAATATTGTAAAACTAATATATTTACTTAGTGTTAATGATATATATATATTAGAAAAAATATTTTTAACAAAAAAAGAATCACAAAAGATATTTCAATTTTTAAATATTATATTAAAAGAGTATTTAGGGATTGAAACAAAGTCAAGTAAAAAAATAATTGAAATTGAAGAAATTATAAATTATTTTAGAAGGGATAATGATTAATGAATAGACCAATAGGAGTAATTGATAGTGGAGTAGGCGGTCTTACAGTAGTTAAAGAAATAATGCAAGAGTTACCAAACGAAACTATTTATTTTTATGGCGATACAGCTAATTGCCCTTATGGAAATAAAACTAAAGAAGAAATAATTTTTTATACAGAAAAAGCAGTAAAATTTTTAATTAGCAAAAATGTAAAATTAGTTATTTTAGCATGCAACACAGCTACAGCTGCGGCATTAGACTATTTACAAAATAAATATGATATTAGCATAGTTGGAGTTATTGATTCAGGAGCAAATACTGCATTAAATGTTACTAAAAATAATAATATTTTAGTATTAGGAACAAATTTTACAATTAAATCAAATTATTACACTAATACAATAAATAAAATAAAAAATAATGTTGTTGTTAATAATAAAACTTGTCCTAGTTTTGTTACGTTTGTTGAAAATGCAGAATATATATATCCATTAAAAACGAAAATATTGATTGAAACGGAATTGCATAATACGAAAAAGTTAGATTTTGATACAGTAATTTTAGGATGTACTCATTATCCAATAATACAAAAAGAAATTGAAGAATATTACGGTGAAAATATAAATGTAATATCTCCATCAAAAGAAACTGCAAAATGTGTAAAAAATTTGTTATTAGAGAAAAAATTAAATAATATAGAAAAAGTACAAGAAGATAAGTTTTTCTTATCATCAAATAGTAAAAATTTCACTTTTACTTTAAATAAAATATTAAATAAAAATTTTGAAGTAGTTGTTATTTAGGAGAATTTTATGAAAGAATTAGTATTAGCTTCAAATAATAAGCATAAACAAAAAGAAATACAAAATATTTTAACAGATTACAAAATACTAACTTTAGAAGATATAGGTTTTTTTGATGAAATAGAAGAAGATGGAAATACTTTTGAAGAAAATTCATTAAAAAAAGCAAAAGTCATTTCAAAATTTTGTAAAAAAGATACTATAGCTGATGATAGTGGATTATGTATTGAATATTTAAATAATGAACCAGGAGTTTATTCTGCAAGATATTCAAAAGAAGCTACAGATGAAGCTAACATAGAAAAAGTTTTAAAAAAATTAAGTGGAAAAAAATCTCCAGCAAAATTTATTTCTGTAATTAGCTTAGTTAAATGCTCAGGAGAAGAATATACTTTTCGTGGCGAAGCAGAGGGAATGATAATAACTGAAAAAATTGGAACAAATGGTTTTGGATATGATCCAATATTTTACGTAAAAGAACTTGATAAAACTTATGCACAATTAAATGACGAAGAAAAAAATGCAATTAGTCATAGAAAAAAAGCATTAACTTTATTGTGTGATTATTTAAAAAAGGAGTAAAAATATGAAAACTCATATTAATAGGGAAACTTGCGTAGGCTGTGGAGCATGTTATTCGATATGCCCAGAAGTATATGACTGTGATGAAGATGGAATTGCTTTTTGTCATATAGACGATAATAGTAATACAAAAATTATAAGTACAGAATTGCAACAATCAGTTTTAGACTGTTCAGAAGTTTGTCCGACAGGTTCAGTAATTGTAGAAAAATAATTTTCTAAAGGAGTTGATAATTTGGCTAGAAAAAGTTCTAAAAAAAATAGTATTAGCAAAAATAATAAAAAAAAGCAAAAAAATAAAAGTTTTAATAGTGTTTTAAATTTTAGAAATGAAAACAAGTATTTATTTGATTTAATAATATCACTAATATTGCTTATAGTAACTATAATATCATTTTTCAAAATGGGATTTATAGGCTTATTTTTAGATAATTGTTTTAAATATTTCATTGGAAGCTATACTTATATACTATATACTTTTTTAATATTTTATCCTATATTAGTTATTTTTAAAAAAAGTATTAAAAATATGTTTTTGATTTACATATTATTAATAATTTCGTTATTTATATTTGAATTAATATTTTATAAATTTGAAAGTTATAGTTTGTTTAGTTATAAGTATGTAACACTTCACAACACATATTTTTTAGGTGGTGGAGTAATTGCTAAATATCCTATAAAATTAATCGTTTATTTATTATCTTATTACGGAGCAATTATTACTTTAATATCAGTATTTATCGTTACTCTAATAATTTATTTTAATAAAGAATATCCAGAACAAATGAAAAATTTGAAATTATTCGTTATAAATAAACTAAATAAAGATTCAGAAAATATTAATAAACAAGATAAACAATCAATTTCTTTAGAAAAATATGAAATAGAAGAAAATACGACAGAGCAATATTATAATGAAATAAAAGACAATGATTTAGTAGTTGACTTAAATGATTTTAGACATGATAATATTGAAAAAATAAAAAAAGAAAGTAATAAAGATATTACTAAACAGCAAATAATTGAAGAAATTGATTTAGACAATTTAGAAAATAATTATGAAAATTATATACTGCCACCACTGTCTTTATTGCAAAATCCTGTAGAAAATAAAAAAATATCAAAGGAAGATATTGTAAATAAGTCAAAAATATTGCAAAGTACATTTAAAAACTTTGGAATAGAAGTAAAAATTGTAAAAGCAGTAGTAGGACCTTCTATAACTCAATTTCAAATAATGCCTACACCTGGAACTAAAGTTAGTAAAATAGTAAATTTAAGTAGCGATATAGCACTTAATTTAGCAGCAAAAGATATAAGAATTGAAGCTCCTATTCCTGGGAAATCGTTAATAGGAATAGAAATTCCAAATAGTATTAATCAATTAGTTACTATGAAAGAAGTTTTTGTTAATGATAGTGATGATTCACCATTATCAGTAGCTTTAGGTAAAGATGTTTCTGGAGAATCAATTTTCGCAAGATTAGATAAAATGCCACATCTACTTGTTGCAGGATCTACGGGAAGTGGAAAATCTGTTTGTATAAATACAATTATAACAAGTTTACTTATGAAAAACAAACCGGACAAAGTTAAATTAATAATGATTGATCCAAAAATGGTAGAATTATCAATTTATGACGGTATTCCTCATTTACTTACACCGGTAGTAACTAATCCTTTGAAAGCTGCAGATGTATTGCACAAAGTAGTTTTAGAAATGGAAAAAAGATATAAAGAATTTTCTATTGCAAGAGTAAAAAATATTGAAGGTTATAACAATATTGCTAAAGTAGATCCAGATTATAAAGAGTTACCTTATATTATTGTAATTATTGATGAACTTGCTGATTTAATGATGGTAGCTTCAAAAGAAGTTGAAGAATCTATTGCTAGAATTTCACAAATGGCAAGAGCAGCAGGAATTCATTTAATAATAGCAACTCAAAGACCATCAGTGGATGTAATTACAGGAGTAATAAAAACAAATATTCCGTCGAGAATCGCTTTTGCAGTTAGCTCTAGTTTTGATTCTAGAACTATAATTGATAAAGTTGGAGCTGAAACTTTATTAGGAAAAGGAGATATGTTATTCCAATCGGCTGAATCGAATAAACCTATTAGAGTACAAGGTGCATTTCTTTCTGATGTTGAAGTAGAAAGTGTAGTTGACTTTATAAAAAAACAGTCTAATACCGACTACGATCCTGATATGCAACCTTCTGAAAATATTGGACAATCAAATAATAATTCAGAAGATACAGATCCTTTATATAAAGAAGTATTATTATTTATTGCAAAAACACAAAAAGCATCTGCTTCACTATTACAAAGAAGATTTAAAGTAGGTTATAATAGGGCAGCTAGAATAATTGAAATGTTAGAAGAAGACGGATATATAAGTCAAGCAGATGGAAGTAAACCTAGAAAAGTATTTCTTGAGCCAGAATTTGCAGAAAATAATGAATAAATAAGTAATTATATTGTTACAAATTATTGTTTATGATATAATCAATAAAAAATAAAATTAAGGAAAATATTATGGACTTGAATTTACCTAATAAAATAACTATATTTAGAATTTTTTTAATCCCAATATTTATTATATTTTTACTTTATCCACTAGAAGGAACAATTTCAATATTGTACGGAAGAGAAATTTCGTATAACATTTTTATTGCTGTATTAATTTTTTCGTTTGCATCAATAACAGACTTCATAGATGGTTATATTGCACGAAAATATAATTTAATAACTAATATGGGTAAATTTTTAGATCCACTAGCTGATAAATTATTAGTAGGTAGTGCTTTTATAGTGATGATAGAGTTAAATTTAATCCCTAGTTGGATGGTTGTTTGTGTAATTGCACGAGAATTTGCTGTAACAGGACTTAGAATGTTAGCTGTTGAACAAGGAGAAGTTATTGCAGCTGGTTTATTAGGGAAGTTAAAAACAATTACACAATTAGTTGCGATAATTTTATTATTATTAGGTAATCCTATTTTTAATAAATTTAATATTCAATTAGATTTAATATTATTGTGGATTTCAACTATTTTAACAATATTATCAGGATTAGAATATTTTAAAAATTCTTTACATGTATTTAAAAACTAGATTGCATTTATTGTAATCTAGTTTTTTAATTGTAAACAGCTAGATAAAAAAAAATATATATGATAAAATTGTAAATGATATATAATGTAAAAGAGGTAATTATGGTGAAAGAAAGAGCAGATGTTCTTTGTGTTAATCAAGGATTATTTGATAGTAGAGAAAAAGCTAAGAGAGCTATTATGGCAGGGATAATTTTTAATGATTGCAATAGAATTGATAAACCTGGAGAAAAAATAGAAACTACTGCACAACTTCGAGTTAAAGGAAAAACTTTGCAATATGTAAGTCGAGGTGGTTTAAAATTAGAAAAAGCAATAAAAGAGCTTAATTTTGATGTTTCAAATAAAGTTATGCTAGATATCGGTGCTTCTACTGGAGGATTTACAGATTGTGCATTACAAAATGGGGCTAAATATGTTTATGCATTAGATGTTGGAACAAATCAGTTGGCATGGAAACTGAGAAATGATGATAGAGTTAAAGTTATGGAAAAAACAAATTTTAGATATTGTGATGCTAGTATGTTTCTTTATGATATTGAAAGAGTTTCTATAGATGTTTCTTTTATTTCTCTAACATTAATACTACCAACGTTATCTAAAATAATAACTGAGTCAGGAGAAGTTTGTGCTTTAATTAAACCACAATTTGAAGCAGGGAAAGAAAATGTAGGAAAAGGTGGAATAGTACGAGATAAAAAAGTTCATTTAGAAGTTTTGGAAAAAATATATACATTTGCCAACGATTTAGGATTTAGTGTTAAAAATTTAACTTTTTCTCCAATAACTGGAGGAGAAGGTAATATAGAATATTTAATTATATTAAAATATGAAAAAAATACAATAAATAACAATTTGCATATAGATATACATAATATAGTTAATGATGCTAGCAATTATTTTAATTAGGAGTTATTATGCTTATTCAATTAAACATTAAACAATTTGGAATAATAGAAAAATCAACGATAGAATTTAAAAATGGATTAACTGTTCTTAGTGGAGAAACTGGAGCAGGAAAATCTATGATTTTAGCAGCTATTTCTCAGCTATCTGGACAAAGAACTTCAACTTCTTATATTAGACACGGAGAAGATAAAGCAACAGTAGAAGGTGTATTTGATTTACCTAACAATAAAAAATTAATATCAATATTAGAAAATTTAGAAATTAATTTTGAAGAAGATATACTTATATTAAGAAGAGATATATACAATACTGGAAAAAGTATTTGTAGAGTTAATAATGTTATTGTAAATTTATCGACACTAAGAGAAATATCTTCGTTTTTATTAGATATACATGAACAGCACGATAATCAAATGCTGTTATTAGAAAAAAATCACATATTTTTAATAGATTCTTACGGAAAAAACGAAATAAATCCTATATTAGAAAAATATAAAATAAAATACGAAGAATATAAATTAATAAATAAAAAATTAGAAGAATTAAAAAATAAAGAAAGTGAAGTATTACAAAGACTAGATTTTTTAAAGTATCAGTATGAGGAAATTAATAAATTAAATTTAATATTAGATGAAGATGTTAAATTGATAGAAGAGAGAGATTATTTATTAAATTATGAAAAAATAAATAATTTAACATATTCAATATTAGAATCAATAAATGGAGATTTTGGTGTTTTAACAGGTCTTTATAGTATAAAAAGCGATTTGGAGAAATTAGTAAAGTATAATTCTAAATTTGAAAATGTAAAAGAAGAAATAAATAATTTATATTACATATTAGAAGATTTAAAGTATGATATTTCAAAATTTAATGATAATATTGATTATGATGAAGCAAGACTTGATGAAGTTGAATTTAGACTTTCTCAAATAAAAACTTTAGAAAAAAAATATTCTAAAAACTTGAATGAATTAATTGAGTTGAAAGACATTTTAGAAGAAGAAATTAATGAATTAGAAAATTATGAAGAAAATTATGAGGAATATACAAAAAAACAAAAATTAGTTAATGATGAATTACTAAAATTAGCACTTGAGTTAACTCAGGTTAGAAAAAAAATAGCAAATAAATTAGAACAAAATATTCAAGAAGAACTGAAATTTTTATGTATGGAAAAAAGTACAATTAAAATTGAATTTGATAAAAAAGATTTTAGTTCTTTAGGTAATGATGATATTAAAATACTAATAAGTTCAAATTTAGGAGAACCTTTAAAATCATTAGTTAAAGTTGCTTCTGGAGGAGAATTATCAAGAATAATGTTAGCACTCAAAATTATATTTTCATCTAGTATTAATGTTACTTCAATTATTTTTGATGAAATTGATACAGGAGTTAGTGGAAGAGTTTCACAAAGAATGGCAGAAAAAATGTATCAATTAGCAATTAAATCTCAAGTTCTTTGTATATCGCATCTTCCACAAACTACAGCACTAGCAGATTGTAATTTATTAATTAATAAAACTATTAAAGAAGATAGAACTATATCAACTGTTAGAGAACTAAATTTTGAAGAAAAGGTTTCAGAATTAGCACGAATGATTTCCGGGACTGAAACTACTGAATTATCTAAAAAGCATGCAATAGAATTATTAGAAATTTCAAATAATATCAAAAAAGATATTAGAGGTAATTATAAATAATTATGATAGATTATATTAAAATATATGACAAACTAGATGATATACTAATAAATATTTATAACTCAACTCAATATATAGAGTACATAAAAGCGTATAAAAATTATAAAAATAATAATCAAGTTAGATTAAAATTATTACAATTAAATGAACTTGCTGAAACCTTGATGAAATTAGAAAAACAAGGTGATAGATACACTTCAAATTATAAAAAACTATATAAAGAATATATTTCATTAAAAAAAGAGTTCGATTTTATTGAAGAAGTTAAAAATTATAGAATAAAAGAAAGAGAACTACAAAATTTTTTTGATTTTATAGCAGAAAATATTGTTAAGAATATATCAAATGAAATAGAAGTAAAAAAAGAAGGACAAATTTTAGGGGATAGTAAGAAATGTGCTGTATGTAATTGCGCAACTATAGGAGATTAATGACAACAGAAATTAACGGAAAAATTATAAAAGCATTAAGCGGATTTTATTATGTTTTAGTAAATGATAAAATAATAAAATGTAGGGCTAGAGGAAATTTTAGGAATGAAAACATAACTCCACTTGTAGGAGATATTGTAAAAATAAGTATAGAAAATGATTTAGGATATGTAATAGAAATAGAAGAAAGAAAAAACGAGCTATTAAGACCTAAAGTTGCTAATATTGATTATAATGTGATAGTTACATCTTTTAAATCACCAGTTTTTTCAAGTAAACTATTAGATAAACTAATTGTATTAAATGAATATAGTGAAGTAGAAACTATTATTGTGTTTACAAAATTAGATATATTAAATTCAAATGAATTAAACGAATGTAATAAAATAATGAACTATTATAAACAGCTGGGATATAATGTTTTTAGTAATTCAAATTGCGATATTCAAAACTTTAAAAATATAGTAGGCAATAAATTCATATCAATTTCTGGTCAATCTGGAAGCGGGAAATCATCTTTTATAAACAAACTTTCAGATAATAAATTAGAAATAGAAACTGCAAGAATATCAAAAGCATTAGGTCGTGGGAAACATACTACACGACATATAGAATTTCATAAAATAGGTAATTTTTATATAGCAGATACACCAGGATTTTCGTCTTTAGATATATCATTTATAGAAAAAGATGAATTAAAATATTTATTTAAAGAATTTAAAGATAGTAGGTGTAAGTTTCAAACTTGTAACCATATAAATGAACCTAACTGTGAAGTTAAAAATAATATAATTGAAACAGACTATATTAACACTAGATACGAAAATTATAAAATATTATTTAAAGAAAAAGAAGAACAAAAAAGGAGATATTAATTATGACAAAAATTTTACCATCAATATTATCTGCAGATTTTGCAAATTTAGAAAGAGATATTAAAGAAATGGAAAGTATAGGAGTTGATATGTTTCATATTGATGTGATGGACGGAAATTTTGTTCCAAATATTTCCTTTGGTTTTCCAGTAATAGAATCTATAAGAAAGATAACGAATAAAACTTTTGATGTTCATTTAATGATTGATAATCCAGAATATTATGTAGAGAAATTTTGTGATATAGGAGCTGATATGGTTTCTTTTCATATTGAAGCAACTAATCATGCTGATAGATTATTACAACTTATAAAATCAAAAGGTAAAAAAGCAGGAATAGTTTTAAATCCACAAACATCAATAGAAAATATAAAATACTTATTACCAAAAGTAGATTATGTACTAATTATGACAGTAAATCCAGGATTTGGCGGACAGACATTTATTTTTGAAATGTTAGATAAAATAGAACAATTAGATTTAATAAGAAAAGAAAATAATTATAATTTTTTGATACAAGTAGATGGAGGAATAAATATTCAAACTTCAAAATTATGTCGTGATAAAGGAGTAGATTTATTAGTGTGTGGTTCATTTTTATTTTCTTCAAATAATAAGAAAGATACATTAATAGAGTTATTAAAATAAAAATGAATGAAAAAATAACAAAATTAAATTTAATGTTAGGTGGAATGAAACCAAAAACAATTGATTGTACAAAATATTGGTGTAGCGTAGATTCTGGATTAGAATATTTATTAGAATTTGGAGTTATACCAATATTTTGTTATGGAGATATGGATTCTACAACTTTATCTAAAAATTTATCAAATGTTATATATAAATATAAAGAAAGTCAAAATTTAACAGATACAGAATTTGCCTTAAAAGAAATTATTAAAGATTTTCCTAATGTAGAAACTATAAATATTTATGGAGCAACAGGAAAAAGACTTGACCATTTTTATGCTAATATTCTTTTACTGTCTAATGAATTATTTAAAAATATAAAAATAAACATTATTGATGATAATAATTTAATTTTTTATATTAATTCTAACGTTAATATTTTAAAAAAAATAGAAATTTATAAGTATATATCATTTATTCCAATTTATGAAAATACAATTATTACAATAGAAAATGCAAAATATAGTATAAATAATTTATGTTTATCTTTAAATAGAGCCAATGCTACAAGTAATGAATTTTATAATAGTAAGCCTATAAAACTTTTAACTAATAAACCTCTTATTGTAATATACTCTAAAGATTAATTTGAAATTAAATTAAAAATTTATAAAAATTATAATATAAAATTAATGTTTATTTTGTGTGGGAATTTATGGAAAATATTTTTGAAAATATTAGAAATTATTTAGCAAAAAATTACGAGTTAATATACTATTTACAACATTATCGTTTATACGCTGTGTTTAAAGTGTATAACTAGGTAAATAACAATATATTTGTCATAAAAACAGATATTAACAAATTGCCATTCCAACACAAAATGGATATGGCTTATTTTTTTTTTTTATTTTTATTAATGAGATAGTATTTTGAAAAATGTTTAAAAAATTAGGAGAAACGCTATGTGTAATTATTGTGATAATATCAAGTTGGTAGAGTATTTTGAAATGCCAAAAATGTATGAAAAAACGATATAATACATTAATTATTAGAGAAGAGATAGAAAAACAAAAATTTACTTGTATTGTAAATACATACAGAGGAGGAGGGTCATTTAAAAAAGAATAGTATTTGTTATATAAAGAGGTATATTATGGATAAAATATTTGATGATATTAGAAATTATTTAGCAACTCATTATGAGTTAGTCGCACTATTTGCAACACTATTTTTTATCTTTTTCTTATACGGCGTGTTTAAAGAGTATAACTGGGTATATAACAATAGACTTGCCATAAAAACAGGTATCAACGAATTGCCAGAGACAGCACAAAAATGGATATGGTTTTGTTTTGGCTTTTTTTGGTTAGCTGTGTCGTTATTTGCAACGGTGGGATTATATTTGTAAAAGTTTAATTTTTAACAAAGGAGCAACTATGAATAATTTATTTAAAAAACTTTTTGGAAGTAGTAAAAAAGAGATGA
>CAMBPW010000003.1 GCA_945869755.1 uncultured Gemella sp. | reverse complement strand
GTAGTTAATTACTGGCAAAAATTAGGTATTGCTGGTTGGAGATTAGATGTTGCTGATGAATTTCCAGATAGATTTTTAGACGAAATAAGAACAAGTGCAAAGTTTTACGACGAAGATGCAATTATTATTGGAGAAGTTTGGGAAGATGCTTCAAATAAAATGGCATACAATCAAAGAAGAAGATATTTCCAAGGAAATCAACTTGATAGTGTAATGAATTATCCATGGCGTGATGCTATTATAAATTTTGTTAAATACGGAAATGCTGAACACTTTGAATACGAAATAAATACTTTAGTAGAAAATTATCCAAATGAAGCACTAAATTGTTTAATGAATTTATTATCTAGCCATGATATACCTCGTCTTCTTACTGCTCTTGCAGTAGATGATGCAAAAAATTATCCACTAGAAAAAAGGCCTAATTATATTTTAGAATCTGATACTTATAATAGAGTAAAGCAATTATCAAAATTTGCTTCATTTATTCAATTTACATTACCTGGCGTTCCATCAATTTATTACGGCGATGAAATAGGTATGTATGGATTTACAGATCCATATAACAGACTAGGATTTGATAGAGATAATATTGATACTGAACTATTAGAATTTTATAAGAGTCTAACTACGTTTAGAAATAATAATAAAGACAGTTTTATTTCAGGATTTGAATTTATTTCTGCTAAAAATGACTGTATAGCTTATACTCGTAATGACATTCTATGTATAGTTAATATGAGTAATAATACTAATGTAATAGACGAGTTTATAAATGGAGAAATTTTATTTAGCAATAATGATGTAGTATTTACAAAATATGGAATTGTAGTTCCAAAACAAACTTATGTAGCGATAAAAATTAAATAATAATAATATAAAAAACTCAGATAATAAAATTAATCTATTATCTGAGTTTTTTATTTAATTTATATTTTCTAAAAATTTTGAAACTATTTTACTATATTCTTCTAATCCTACTACTTGTCTTGAAGTTGCGTGTTCTGCATTCGGAATTATATGTAATTCATCTTTTGAATTATTGCGTTCATACATTAGTTTACTATGTTCATTATTTATAAATTTGTCATTTTCTCCGTGAATAAATAAAATTGGAACTTGATTATTATTTAACGCATCAATAGGAGATGTTTCTTTCATATCTACATCATACATTAATTTAGTAAATGTGTTAACTCCATAAATTAAAAAACCTATATTATTACCTTTATATGCTCCGTAAATTAAATCGTATAAATTAGAAAATCCACAATCTGCTACGACAAATTGCAATTTAGGATTTTTAGATAATACCGATAACGATATTGAACTACCCATTGATTCTCCATGTAATCCTAAATAAATATTATCTCCAAATTTTTTATAAGTATCTTGAATAATTAAATATAAATCTTCTGATTCTATTTTCCCTAATGTTACATTAGTTTTTTCATTTAATCCATGCCCACGAACATCATAAATTATTACGTTGTAACCATTATTGCGATATACATCGACATATTTTATAGAACCATTTCTATTAGAACGAAAACCGTGGCTAATAATAACGTATTTATTACTATTTTTATCTTCGGATCTTATTAGTTGTGCGTTTATTGTGTAATCATTATACCCTTTTATTTGGTAATCTTCTTTTTCATAACTATCAAATTCGCCTATTAAATTACGCTCGGCCAACCAATTTCTCTCTGATTCAAGAGTCATAGTTTCAGGTCTTACAATTGATTTTGCCAAATTATAAGACACAATTCCATAACCTATAATAATTAAAACTAATAATCCAAAAAACATTCTTTTTAATATACTCATTTTATACTCCTATCCACTATTTTTTAAAAAATCACTTGAACTAATATCATATAAATTGCTGTTCCAAAAATTATGCTAACTATCATATTTCTTTTCCAAACTTGTAGAGCTATTACCATAATTGTAGCTATTAATTCTGGAATCCAATTGTCAACAGATAAAAAGTTTATATGTTTTAAACAATATACTACTAACATTCCCATTACAGCATAGGGTAAAACTTTTCCTAAATAATTTATAAAATTTGGTACATCTTTATTTCCAAAAATTAAAAAAGGTAAAAATCTAACTAATGCTGTAACTAATGATATTACTAAAATCATTAAAAATAAATATGTGTTAGTCATTTACTTTTTTACCTCCATTAACAAATTTTAAAATAGTAACTACTAATATAATCAAAATCATTGTCGGTATTAAAAAATTTTCTTTTCCGAAGATTAACAGGCATATTACAGAAGAAATTACTCCAGAAATTGCATAAATGTGATTTTTAGTAGTCAGCCATTGTTCAACAAAAACTACAACAAAAAGTGCAGTCAATGCAAAATCTATTCCTTCTACACTAAATGGTATAAAGTTACCTAAAACAGAACCTAATACACAACCAATTATCCAATATATATGGCTAAACAAAGAAATGTAAAAGTATGTTTCTACTTTATCTTTTTCATTAAGTTCACTTTTGTCATTACAAGTTAAAGAGTACACTTCATCAGTTAAAGTAAATATCATATAAAATTTTTTTCTACCAGCATTTTTATATTTTTCTATCATTGAAACATCATAAAATAAATATCTTGCATTTACCATAAGTGTTGTCAATGCTGTAGTTATCAAACTAGCTCCACCCGTTATTAAATTTATTGCAACATATTGCATCGAACCTGCATAAATAAATGTCGCCATTAAAAAAGACCAAAAAACTCCATATCCTTTTGATAGTAAAATTATCCCAAAACCTATTCCTAAAAAAATAAATCCTGCCATAATAGGTAATGTCGTAATAAATGCACGTCTAAAATTTTTATTAAATTTTATAATAAAACCTCCCTTTGCTATAACAAAATATTTTAAATTATAACATTTATACATAAAAACTTCAAATCACTACAAAAAATCTCGAGTAATAAAACTCGAGATTTTGAATTTTTATAACATTTCTAGGGGGATTGTTAAAAATTTTTTTATCTATTATCTACTTTTATACTTAATATTTTTCCTGTTTGTGCGTCTACAACTGCTTTATATTCTAATGAATTTGCTGTTAATTCTACTGCATAGAAGTATTTAGATGTTGTTGTTACTGCTGATTGTGTATTTTGTGTAGATGTTGTCGTAGTATCTGTAGAACTTTGTTCTGTAGACGTTAACGCTGTTTGTGTTGAAGATGTTGTTGTATTTACATTCGTATTGTTAGCTACATTTTCTTTATTATAACCTCTATTATTTCCTTTTACTCCTGTATTTCCAAGTTTACTTGAACTATTTACTAAATTAATTTCTTCAAATGTAATATTCGCTAAGTCTACTCCGATAGAAGAACTTATTGCATTTTTAACATCAGATTCTGATTTTAATGAAATATTTTCTTGTGCTGCTTGATTTTTTAAAATCGTTGTTTGTGCTGCTCGTGCTTTTGCTTCTTGGGCATCATCATATTTTTTATAAGCATATCCTGCTCCACCACCTACTATACCTAAAGTCGCTAAACTAATAAGTGAAACTTTCGCAATTTTTTTGAAGTTTAATCCTACAATTTTTTCTTTTACATTTTCTTTAAAATTTTCCATTTTTGGTCTCCTTAAATTTAATTATCTCTTTTTGATAATTAAATTATATAAGATGAAAATGAATAGAAAATGAATTTTAATATTTTTTTAAAATTTTTTTAAAAATAATTATTATTACTGCTATTATCGCAACAAATACAAATATATAACTAAATCCAAGTAAATAAAATTTTTCATGTAGTACTCCTTGAGCATCTACGTAAGCATCACTTAATCCATATAAAATTAAAGATATAACACTTGATATCATTGCTAAAAATAATATTCCTTTTAAAAGTGATAGTAACCTGTCTTCTTGCCATTTTTTTGCTAAACTATTCATAATTGTTATTCCTTCTTCTTGTGTATTTTGACGTTCATTTTGTTGTATGCAATCAAAAGGTATTTTTTTATTCTTCTATTTTTTTAACAATTAGGAAATTATAATAAATTTTATTTAGTACCTATTTTATTAAAATTTTTTAATGTTATCTATAGAAATATTAAAAATTTATATTAAAAAATAAAAAGGCTAGAAATTTTCTAACCTTTAAAATCGAATAATAAATTTTGCTCCTCCTAATTTACTATTTTCTATGTTTATTTTTGCATTATGAAGTTCTACTATTTTCTTTACTAAAGATAGTCCTAAACCTGATGATTTGTTATCTGTATTTGTTCTTGATTTATCTATTTTATAAAATCTTTTCCAAATATTTTGTTTTTCACTATCTTCTATTCCTAAACCATTATCTTCTACACTAAAAATAATTTTGTTATTTTCTAATTTTAATAATACTAAAATTTCTGATTTTGTAAATTTTATTGCATTTAATAATAAATTATCAATAACTCTTCCTAGTAATATTTTATCTGCGAAAATTTCAATATTATCTACTATTTCCATTTTTAATGTTATATTATTTTGTAATGCTAGTTTATTATAATCTGATAAAGTTTTTTCTAACATTTCACTAAAATTTATTTTTTCAGTTTCTATTTTATCTACTTTATCTAATCTTGTTAGTTCTAAAATTTGATTTATCATCGCAGACATTCGTTTTGATTGTCGCTCTATTACACTAAATGAATTTTTTGCTTCTTCTAAGTTATCACTATATTTTAAAGCATATTCGCTTTCTGCTAAAATTACAGAAACTGGAGTGCGTAATTCGTGTGAAACGTCTGAACTAAATTCTTTTTCACGATTATATGAGGCTTCTAGTGTTTCTAACATTTCATTAAAAACTATTCCTAGCTGATGAACTTCATCTTTTCCGTTACTTAGCTGTATTCTTTCACTAAAATTACCACTGTTTTTTATGCTATTAGCTGTTGCTGTCATAACATTTATCGGTTTAAATGATTTTTTTACAATTCTATAACCTCCATATATTATTATAATAATTAGAAACGGACTTATTATTAAAAATATTATTGGTAATAATTGCAATTCTTTTTTTACACTACTAACAGAAACTACACCTCGAATATATTGAGCATCTGATGTACTATTTTTTATTTTTATATCATAATAGTAATACTTTTCTTCATCTACAGAATATTCACTCACAATATTTTCTGATATTCCTTTAACATTAAATTTATTAGGAACAGCACCAGAAATAATCTCATCATTTTTATTGTACAGTGCATAATAAATACCGTCATCAAAAGTTTGAAATCTTTCTCTCCCATTTGATATTTTCGTTACATTTTCTACTAAATCACGTTTGCTAACTCTATCTGTAACTTCATTTATAGCAAAAAACGACCCGAAAATTATAATAGCAAGAAGTAAAACTATAAAAACAGTGTACCACATTGTAATTTTAATAGTTATAGGTATTTTTGCTATTTTACTCCTCAATTTTTGCAACATATCCTATCCCTCTTTTTGTAAAAATTAATTGTTTTGAATTTCCTAAATCAATTTTTTTTCGTATATTTTTTATTATTACATCAATTATATTTGACGCACCTTCATAGTCATAATCCCAAACACTACTTTGAATTTGTTCACGTGTTACTATTCGCTCTTTGTTATGAAGTAAATATTCTAAAACTTCATACTCTTTGCCTGTTAAATTTATTTCTATCCCTGCTCGTGTAACAACTTTTTTAGAAAAGTCTAATACTAAATCATCAAGTTTCAACTCGCTAGAAGTTTCTCCATAACTTCTTCTAATTAAAGCACGAACTCTTGCTAATAACTCTTCAAATTCAAAAGGTTTAATAACATAATCATCAGCCCCAAAATCTAAACCTGAAATTTTATCTTCCAATGTATCTTTTGCTGTCAACATAATTACAGGTGTTTTTATATTTTTATTGCGTATAGTTTTTAAAAACTCATAACCATTCATTTTTGGCATCATAACATCTAAAATAATCAAATCATAATTACTCAAAGAAACAAAATCTAGTGCTTCCTCTCCGTTATAACAACTATCCACACTATAACTATTTTTTTTCAAATATTTAGTAATAATATTGTTTAAATCTAATTCATCTTCAACTACTAATAATTTCATCTTACACCTACAAAAATTTACTTTTTTTAATTATACCATAAATAAATGAATAAAAGATGAATAAATAAATTATGTACATTTGTCAATGATGTGAGACAAAAAATAGAAAAATAAATCCCATATATGATAGAGTTACAGAGAAGCTAGCTTTTCTGTAACTCTCGGCGTTTTTCGATAGGAGAGAGCCAATTAAGAGACTGCATAGGCAAACGATTAGAACGATAAAGATACTTCTTCATTTGAACAACAAGATTATAATAAGAATAAAAAGATAAATATTTATAAAAACGTTCATTATCATTACGATGACTACGTTAAACATTACCATTATGTCTATTAGTTTTAGATATAATAAGTTAATGTTTGATGCTTAACTTATTACATAAATATCAAAAAGATGCATACGATTAGTATCCTTAAAGTGAGTAAATTCAAAACCATTATCAGTTTGAATAACTTTAGGTTTATATCCAAAATAAGAAATAGCCAAATGAATAAATTGAACAGTAGAATAAGAAGACTGTTCTTTAAAAGGATAAATAAATCTTTCTCGACTAGCTTCATCAATAATAGTATAATTGATAAAATTTATCAGGAACAGAACTATAATAACAACATTTAGGAACATACTTAACATCTAATTGTCATTTTTCACCAATCTTTTTAGGAGTATTGTAAGGTTTAGGTTTATAAGAAGAAGTTTTAATTTTACCTACTTTATAAAAACCAAGTTTTCTAAGAACACGAAATAAAGAACAAGGATGACGAGTATAACCCTTATTAAATTTCAACTTAGCATACAATTCAATCATAGAAATATTAGGATTTCTTTTAATAAGATTTCTAATATAAGTTAATTCTTGATCAGTATGAGAGTTAGGGTGTTTAGATTTAGGTTTGTGAGATTTATCAACAAGAGATTCTCTAGTTCCATCGTATTTTTTATTCCAACGCATTAGAGAAGCCTTAGAAATTTTATAACGTCTACAGACAAAAGATATAGAGTTATTATTTCTATATGTTTTTACTGCGGCTATTCTTGTTTCTAAAGTATGTTGTATATATCTCTGTGTTTTTTTGTTAATTTCTGTTATAATATTTTTCATGAGAGTAATTCCTTTTTTTGATTTGTCGTAATTTCATTATACAGGATTTACTCTTCTTTTTTATTTTTTTCTCACATCTATTGTAACATTACAAATAGTTTAAAATAAATAGAATACGATGGTTGTTTTTATAAAAATAATGTTATATAATAGTATAGTAGACAATTTAATGTAGTATTGAATAGAAACAGTAGTATAGGAAATCTTCAATTTTAAAAGGAGTTGAATTGTATGGGAAATAATTTTGTACTATTTAAAAATAATAAATCAAAGTCATATTATATATTCTTTATAAATCATAACTTGAAAATCGAAATCAGCAAAAATTTATATAGAACAATATTAAATTATCAAAAAATTAATTAAATAATGCAGTATAAAATAAAATCTATTTTGGAAATTAGTAAGGATAATTTAAATAAAGAAAATGTTATAAATAATAATATAAGTATGTTTAATAGTAAAAAGATAAGTATAAATGAAGTAAATACCAAAAACAAAGAAATAGTATTTTTAGGTTTTCCATATGATTTAGGTTCTTCAAATTATTCAGGATCAAGATGGGCGCCTAGTTTATTGAGGGAATACAGTGGTTCTTTGTATGATTATTTTAATAATGATTTTGTTAAATTACCTCTTATGGCGTGTGATATTGGAGATATAAATAGAAGAATTTTTAGAACTAACGGTAAAGAGTTTGATTTTTCTTCTAATATTATAGAATATTTAATTTCATGTAATAAAATACCGATAATTCTAGGTGGTGATCATTCTATTTCCTACTCTACAATTAAAGGAGTTATAAATTCAAAAAAGAAATTTGGTATTATTCATTTTGATTCTCATCAAGATTTTCAAATAGAATTAAGTTCAGAAGAATGTTGGAATGAAAATTTACATCATGGAAATTTTTTAAATTGGCTTGTAGCAAATAAAGAAATAGAGCATATATATCAATTTGGTATCGATGAGTATTCAAAAAAATATACAAACAAGAAGATTGATACTTATACTACCAAAGAGGTTTTATCTAATATAGATAATATTTTAGAAAATATAGATAAAAGTATAGAGTATTATTTAACATTCGATGTAGATTGTTTATCAACGGAATTTATAGTATCAACTGGAACCCCAATTCCTGGGGGATTTACATATAGAGAGATAAATTATATTATTGATAAATTAGAGGAATTT
Organism: uncultured Gemella sp.; assembly: GCA_945869755.1. GTDB lineage: Bacteria > Bacillota > Bacilli > Staphylococcales > Gemellaceae > Gemelliphila. The sequence goes on along the minus strand of CAMBPW010000003.1, from coordinate 20,786 downwards.
AATGTAAAAATTATGGCTTTAGATTTTGTTGAATTAAATGATAAAAATAGAATAGATAGTTTAAATATATGTAAGATTATTCTAGATTTTATTAAAATATTGAGGTGATGTAATTGAAATTGAAAAAATTAATAAGTAACTCTAATGTGAAAAAGGAGAAAATACGCTCTTCTGTTGACTTCAGAAAGAAATTGCTTAAAGATAGTCTATTTTTTGACTCGTACTTTAAATATAAATCTCCTAGATACGACATAGAGAATAATTTTTTTCAAAAAAATATTTTAGGAGATACTTTTGTTTATGAGAGAAATATTACTTATGAAAATATAGAGAGCCAATATAACAAGTTATTAAAAATTACTGATAAAATCTTTTTATTTAATTCTGGTATGGCGGCAATAATAATACTTATAAAAACATATATAGAAGGATATAATAAAACTAAGCTAAATATATTAAGTACTTTAGGCTATTTTGAAACTGATAAGTTTTTTAGGAAATTATCTTTTCCTGTTGTGTATACCTCTGTAAATAATGAAGTAGAATTGGTAAATGAAATTATTTCAAATGAGATAGATATTCTATTTATTGAACCCGTGACCTATTCGTTAAATATGAATATTTTGGATATTTATCACATAATCAAAGTATTTAATGATAGTACTGATAATAAAAGAATGAGGCTTATTATTATAGATATAACATTAGCTAGCCATTTCAATATAGATATCGACAAAATAAGAAAAATATTAATTAAAGAAAATATAATTTGCGCTGTGGTTCAATCATTAATTAAATTATATCAATTCGGATTTGAATTAACTAGTGCTGGTATGGCGGTATTAATTTGTAACTCTAGTAATTCAAACATTAAAAATGAATTTGAAAAATATGAAAATACAATAATAGAAAATAGGATGTTGTATAGTACAAATTTAAATTTATCATCGCTAAGAATACTCACTAATAAATTTTTATTTGATGAAATTTATTTGAACACTTATATTAGAAGAATTCATGAAAATAATAGTTATGTTGCCAAAAATATTAGTAATAAAAAATATAAAAAAATAGTTCATCCTTCATTTATTGATACCGCATATACCTATGCGCAAGCACCGTTTGTTTTAATTCAATTAAAAAATGATATAGAGAGTGAGTATGACAGTGTAATAAAAAAATTTTTCGATACCTTAGGAAATGATGATATTTTTGTAGATTACGGATCTAGTTTTGGTTTCTATAAAACTAGAATTGAAAAAATTATATATGATATAAATTATAGAAAATGTTTTTTAAAAATATCAGTAGGCTACTGTAAGAAATATATAAACGATATTATACAATTATTAAATAGTATATAATAAGGAGGATTTTATGGAAATTAGTAAATCAATTTATCCACAGTTTAGAAAAGAATTTTTTGAAAATATAATGAGATTAAAAACCCCTTGCGTTTGTTATGATTACGATTTTTTAACAAAGACTATTGAAAATTTTAAAAAAGATTTATCATTATTTTCAGGTTCAGAATTATATTTTGCAGTAAAAGCTAATAACAACGCAGAAATATTAAAAATAATAAAAAAATATGATTTAGGTGTAGATGTTGCAAGTTATGAAGAGTATAATTTTGTAAAAAAATTAGGTTTCAATAAAATATCACTAACCACTCCCTCATTAAATTCACATGAAATTCAAGAAATTTCTAAAAATATAGTAATAGACATAGATGATGTAGAACAAATTAATCATATTAATGGAGAAAATATTGGAATTAGAATATGTTTAGATAATTCTAAATATAAATATTTTGGTATTTCTTTAAACAATACTCATGATTTTGAGTATATCAGAAAGAAAAATAAAAAAATTGTACGAATACATTTTCATGCTAATAACTTTACTATTGACGAATTAGTATATAGAATTGAATTATCTAAGACACTAATTAAAAAGTATCCTACGATTAGAGAGGTAAATATGGGGGGCGATTTATTGACGTTGTATAAGGATAGGAAAAAATTTTTAAAAATTTTGATTCAATTAAATAATGATGAAATTTTCAAAAATATTAGACTAATTTTTGAACCCGGCGATGCAATAGTAAAGTATTGTGGATTTTTACTTACAACAATTATTAATGAAAAAAATATAGATAATCAGAATATATTATTTACTGACTCCTCTATGTGGGTTTCTGCACCATGGGGTGTAGAAAAACCAATAGTATTAAATAATAATGACTCTAAAATAGAATATACAATAATGGGGAATACTATGTATTATGGTGATTGTTTCGGAAAATTTTTACTTGAAAAAAAAGATAAAGGTGATAAAATAATTTTTCCAGGGTTTGGAAGTTATACAATATCTAATTTTAGAAAATTTCATCTTTATGAGAAATATAGAGAATATATGATAATAGATAAAATAAATTTTAAAATATGAGGAAATATTATGAAAGAGATAATTAGTGTTGAGAGTCTTAGTAAAGACTACATAATAAAAAATAGAGTTAGCTTTTTTAATACGGAAAAGACAGTTAAACAAGCGTTGAAGGACATAAATTTTAGTATTAAAGAAGGAGAAATTGTAGGATACATAGGAAATAATGGAGCTGGAAAATCTACAACTATAAAATTACTGTTAGGAATACTAACTAGTACAAAAGGTTCAATAAAAGTGTTTGGTAAAGATCCATTTATTAATAGACAAAAAAATACTAAAAACATAGGTGCGCTATTTGGACAAAAATCACATTTATGGTGGGATTTACCACTAATTGATTCTTTTGAGTATTTATCAAAAATATATGAAGTAGATAATAAAGAATGGTTAGACTATCTGATATCAGAATTAAATGTAACAGAGTACTTATATCAACCAGTAAGGCAACTATCTTTAGGACAAAGAATGCGTGGGGAGTTTATAGCTAGTATTATTCATAAACCTCAACTGGTGTTCTTAGATGAACCGACTATCGGTTTAGATATAGAAACAAAGAAGAAAATTATGGAACTAATACTAAAAATAAATGAGAAGTATAATACTACTATCATACTAACAACTCATGAGATTTCTGATATTGAAAAAGTATGTAAGAGAATGATTTTGATAAGTGATGGCGAAATTAATTATGATGGTGAAGTGAAGAGCTACAAGCAAATTTTTAATAAATATAAAAAATTAAAAATGTACGGAGAGAATATAGTAGATTTAGATGAAGAAGGAATATTGCCCTTACGTACAAATATTGATTCTAAAGAATTTGTTTTTGATGAAACTAAATTTAATGTGTTAGATATAATAAAATTAATACCGAATGAAAGTATTGTTACACAAACTGAAGTATTGGACTTAAACCTACAAGAGGTATTGCTTGTAAAGAATAAGACGGGTGATAAATATGAATAGATTTTTTGCTTATACTTTATATCAATACAAAAGTTTATTACAATACAAATTTAATACGATAATGCAGATAATTGCATCACTTTCTATGGTATTAATACAGTATAGTATCTGGATATATGTTGAAAAATACAATTCTAAAAATATTGATGAAATAATAACTTATGTATTGTTTGCGATTATTTTACAAATAATTTTACCTATAAAAATAACTACTAATTTTGTATCTGAGAAGATTTTAAAAGGTACTATTATTAATTATTTGAATAGACCTAATGGACTAATAATTATAACGTTTTTCACTACTTTAGGAAATTTTCTCTATAAATTAAAATTTCAAGTTTTGCCGATTTTAGTTATTTATATTCTACTGTTTTATAATTTAATATTCAAAACTATATCTCTTGATAGACTTGTGCTTTTTATATTCGTGTATATTTTGAGTTATATTGTTGCTTTTTTATTAGGTTATATTATTGCATTATTATCAACAGTATTTATAAGAATAAACGGTGTATCTGAATTAGTCAATGCTCTTCTTATTATTTTTGGTGGTGGATTGTTGCCTTTAGATTTATATCCGAAATTATTATTGAAAATATCAGAGATAACTCCATTTTACGCTGTAATGTATGCACCTATTTCTATTATTGTACATGATAATGATTTAGAAAAAGTCTTATTTATTCTTGGTGCACAGATGTTTTGGTTAATCATATTATTGATAATTTCAAAAAAACTATCACAATATGTATTTAACAAGTTTGATATAATGGGAGGTTAATATGAAGAAACATTTATATTTATATGCAGAGTTTTTTAAAATGGATGTAAAAAGGATATTGAGTTATAAACTAGATTTTATTATAGGAAATTTTGGTTACTTACTAGATACACTTACTACATTATTTGTGTTACTTATTACGCTTAATTATACAGAATTAATCGGTGGTTTTTCTTTATATCAATTGTTGTTGTTATATGGTTTTCTAACATTAACATCGGCGTTATGGGAATTTTTCTTCGTTACGACTTTAGAAGTTCCATATTTAATTCAAACTGGAGAACTTGATTTATTTTTATTAAGACCACTTAATATTCTTTATCAATTTATTATTTTCCAATTAGATGAGGAAGCTTTATTTGAGTTAATTACAGGTGTAGTTATTGTGATTTTTTCATTATATAACTTAGATATTGATATAAATTATTTATTTATAATCAAATTCATTTTGTTTACAATATCTGCAGTTTTAGTAAGAGAGGCTATATACTTAGCGCTAGTATCAATTAGTTTCTTTTCGATAACAAATGATGGTATAAAATCAGTTTTATGGCAATTGTATCAATTGGCAAATTATCCAGTTAATATTTATCCGTTTTTTATTAAAGTAGTACTAATAATTATTCCATTCGCATTTGTGGGATATTTCCCGGTGGTAAATTTAATAAATTTCCATGATAGTTTTTATTTAGAAACATGGTTTTTAATATTATTTGGACCGTTTCTACTTATTTTAATCTATAAAACAATATGGAATTTCGGATTAAAAAAATATCAAAGTACAGGATCGTAGTTGAAAGGCAGGGGTTCTAAAGGAGGTGATAAGGATGAATGCAGATGTTTTAAAATTAGGTTTGGAAAATTTAGAGACCCAAGAATTATTGGAAGAACTAGACAAATTGGAATTAGAATTGATAAATTCAGAGGAAACAGATAAAAACTTTGGGTTTGTTTTTTCTAAGGGTGGTGGCAGTAGACCTAGACCTTCAATAACTTACTAAATTATAATTATTATAGTGCTATATTGTAATTGTTATTAAAATAATAGAACCCTAATAATAAATTAAAATATCATTACATAAATTATCTTTTGAACACTATAATTTATAAATATGAGCCCAAATAGTAATAAAACGTATCTATATTACTGTCTGGACTCATTTTTTATTATTTAATGGCTCTACGTCAAATACGGGCATGAAGAAAAATAACATAAACAACAGCGACAAAATGCAGCTTGGTTGTTTTTTATTATCCAACTAAGCAATAAATTTACATTGAGAGACAAATAATCTAAAAACAAATAAAATGCATAATCTAAAATTAAAAGATTTTATAATAAATACGGGGCATGGAAAAAAATAAGAAACAGAAATCTATGCCCCGTATTTATCATACAGCCGAAATTCATACGAATTTCCTTTTAAAATTTTGGATAAAAAATTGTACGCTCTTTTTTAGTTTTACCTTGTGTAATTGCATTAACAATATCACTAGCTTTTTCTAACTCTATAATTTCTCCGTTTTTCTTCTCAATTAAAATATTTTGTCCAGTAAAAGGAGAGTATGGACTTTTTTCAATATCATCTTCATACAAATAATAATCTATATCATAATTATTCTCTTCAAGTAACTTTTTAATCTCTTCTAATTTCTCTTCTGAATAATCAACATAATCAAATAATTCTCTATTTAATAGACGTGTTGCTAAATCTTTTGCAATAAAATCTTCTTTTTCTTGTATTAAAGTACAATAATATAAAACTGTACATTCATCTAATTTTTGATATTCTTCAACAGTTACTTCTTCTTTTTCTAAAAATGGAACTATAACTGATAAATTATTAAAATAATCTTTATCTACTTTATAAATATCTTTTAATCTTTTAAATAATTGTACAAAAATAGTTTCATAACTACGAGCTACAGGGTGGAAATAAACTTGCCAATACATTTGATAGCGTGCCATAATATAATCTTCCACACTATGAATACCACTTTCTTTAGTAACAATATACTTTTTACCGTCTTCATTTTCACGAACACGCAAAGTTCTTAACATTCTTTCCAAATCAAATTGACCGTAACTTGTCGCAGAAAAATACGAATCTCTCAGCAAATAATCCATTCTATCAGCATCAAGTTGTGCAGAAACTATTTGATTTAAAATATCATTTTTATGTTTATGTCTAATAATTTTTACTACATCTTGTGCTAGAGTTTTAGAAACTTTATTTAAAACTTTATTAATTTCTGTATTACCTAAAATTATTTTTTCCGTATAATTTTCATGATTATGATTTGTTACTAACTCAAAAGCGTGTGAAAAAGGTCCATGACCTATATCATGTAACAATCCCGCAAGCATAACAGAAATTTTCTCATATTCACTAACTTCTGACTGCAAAGATTTTATTTCAGTTACCATTCTTCTAACTATTTCATAAACACCTAGAGAATGAGTAAATCTTGAATGTTCCGTACTAGGATAAACTTGAAAATCTCCACCAAGTTGTTTTATTCTTCTAAGTCTTTGAAATTCTTTCGTGTCTATTGCTTCCCAAATAACTTTATATTCGATATTAATATATCCGTGAATTGGATCTCTAATAACTTTTCTTTCATCTAATTTTAAAAGTTCCATAATGTACTCTCCAAAATTTTATTATTAACTAAATTATAACATAGCATAAAAAGTTATTCAAAAAAATAAAGAATGAATTAATCATTCTTTATTTAATAATATTATTTTACAATCTTCCTTTTAGTTTCATATTATAAACAATTTTTTCTATTGAATAGACGTAAGCTGCTTCTCTAAACGAAATATTAAATCTTTCTTTTACTTCCCAAATATCATTGAATGCTTTTTCCATAATTTTATCTTGGCGTTCTACTACTTCTTCTTCGCTCCAATAATATCCCTGTAAGTTTTGTACCCATTCAAAATATGAAACTGTAACTCCACCACTATTCGCTAAAATGTCAGGTATAGTAATTATATTTTTTTCTTCTAAAATTTTATCTCCTAAAAGTGTTACAGGTCCATTTGCACCTTCTGAAATTACTTTTGCTTTAATTAATTTAGCTTCTTTTTCATCAATAGAATTTTCTAATGCAGACGGACAAAGTATATCTACATCTAAAGCCCAAAATTCATCTAAAGTTAATTTTTGAGTATTTTCTAGCGTATGGAAACGAACTTTATTATCTTTACAATTTTGTAATTCTTCGTAGCTAAGTCCATTTTCTCTATAAACTGCATACTGTTCTCCGTTATCATCACGCTCTGTTGCTGCAACTACTTTTGCACCATATTCTATTAAAGTTTTTACCGCATAACTTCCAACATTACCAAATCCTTGTACTATTGCCGTTGCACCTTTTATATCTTTTCCTAATTTCTCTAAAGCAAGTTTTGCACTGTACGCAACTCCATGCCCCGTTGCAGCCGTTCTTCCAAGTGAACCACCTAACTCTATAGGTTTCCCTGTGAAAGTCCCAATACCTTGTTCTCCAGATAAAATATTGTACTCATCAATCATCCAAGACATAATTTTACCGTTCGTATTTACGTCTGGAGCAGGAATATCTTGTTTTTCTCCTAAATATTTATAAATTCCACGAACAAAGCCACGAGATAAATTTTCTAACTCTGTTTGTGATAAATCTTTCGGATCAACAATAATTCCACCTTTTCCACCACCATAAGGTAAGTTTGCAACTGCACATTTAAAAGTCATCCAAATAGATAATGCTTTAACTTCATCACGAGTAACTAAAGGATGAAATCTTAAACCACCTTTTGTTGGTCCAATAGCGTCGTTATGTTGTGAACGGAAACCAGTAAAATATTTAACCGTTCCATTATCCATTTTTACAGGAATATTTAGTTCAAAAAATCTTTGTGGCTCTTTTAGTGCGTTATAAACTTCATCATTATACCCTAAAATATCACACGCTTTTTTTATTTGTTCTCTCGCATTAATTAGTGGATTATTACTTGTCATATAATCTCCTCCTTAAAAATATTGTTAATTTAATTTTAACATAATATTAAACAAAATAAAATTTAAAATAAAAAAATTTACAAAAATATAAAAAAATTATTTTCAAAAATTATAAAATTTACATAACAAATAATATTTTCTAGGAAATAAAAAAGACACTTCTAAAAGTGTCTTTTACTACTAAATTTACCTCAACTATTTTATTATACCATACTTTTTAAAAATATTATAGAAAATATATGTTGCATAATTTCATTGTATTTTCATATTGATTAGTATTTTTTTATATGTTACAATGAAATTGTAAAAGATATAAAGTACGTACTATATAAATTTAAAAAATTATTCATAAAGGGAGGCATTTTAAATGAATAAAAAAATAAAATTTGCTAGTACAGTCCTAGCAACAAGTCTACTATTAACTCCAATTTCAGGATTAGTTAGTCAATATTATAACGTGGCTAAAGCTACAGAATATACTATAAATAGTAATAAACAAATAAAACAAGTAGATATATTGTCACCAGAAGATACAAAATTTCTAATAGAAAAACTTTATCAAAAAAATTTAATAAAACCAGAAAAATATAAAGAATTAAAGTCTATGACAGAAGATAGAGCATTTTGGGGCTCTGTTTATGTAGTTACTTTTTGGGATAATGCAAAAGATGTGCATATTCCAGGTTGGTTATTTAGTTCTCTAGCTGTATTTTCAGCGATAGCTGTTGCTACAGTAATAGCAGAAGTAGCAGCAACCACACCAGCTGTAGCAGCTATTATGGGGACACCTACTGCTAAAGGTCTACAATGGATAGGAAATATAATAGTAGGTGGGTTCGTATTTGATTCTTTAAAAAACGGAATAGTTTTATATTATAAACCTATTTCTGTAGATAGACCATATACACATGTATTCGATCATGTTAGAGTTGATTATTAATAAATTTTTCGATATATATATGATGATTATTATAGGGATAAATTTAGATTTGTTCTTCCTTATACTGCAAGGAATAAAACCAAAAAAACTTCATAATAAAACTATGTTATTTATAACAATAATATTATTTATTTTAATTAATATTATTAATAAAATAATAACTATATTCCCTATAAATTCAGGTAATATAGCTATATCTTTTATATGTTTATATTTAACCACTACTGCTATCAATATAATAATTACCAATATAAAAATAATAAAATTACAATTAGAAACAAACAAAAAAAAGAAGACTATATAGTCTTCTTTTTTTTAGCAAAAATATTGATAAACCTATCCAACTCTTATATTATACCATACTTTTTAAAAATATTATAGAAAATATATGTTTTATAATTTCATTGTATTTTCATATTGATTAGTATTTTTTTATATGTTACAATGAAATTGTAAAAGATATAAAGTACGTACTATATAAATTTAAAAAATTATTCATAAAGGGAGGAAAAAAGTTATTATTAACTATTATCATTAAAATCTTATGAAAGCTAAAATATTTTACTACTTATTATTTTTAACAATAATTCTAATAGGCTGTACACACCAAACAAAAAATAATGATTCTAAAAATAAATATAACTATGACATTGCAATAATAACTAAAGATAAAAAATTATTATTCGAAGAACAAAATAATAAATTACAATTAATAAATACTTTAACAAAAGATTCCGAGTATGGTTTTTTAAAAAAAGATTATTTCAACTTAGATGACTCATTATTAATAAAAACTACGGTTATCGGAAAACGTGCTCTTTTAGCAAGCATTGATAAAAATACACTAGACATTAAATTAAAGGACGATGATATGGAGCCTTATACTTTTACATATTATAATAATAAAATTTATGCAACTAATGTATTCGTAGATAAATTTAATATATATGAGTATGACTCAAACTTTAAACAACTTAGAACAAAAGAGATTAAAAAAGAAAATATAAATATTACAAATGATATAGTAATAAAAAATGAAAAAATATATTTATTAATTGGTAATGTAGATAAAAATAACCAAGTAAAAAATTTATTATTCGTGCTAAATATGAATTTTGAAGTTGAAAGAGAAATAGATTTAAATTATGAAAATGGTAGTTATATGAGAATGCTTATAGATGAAAAGCATGCATATATAACTCAAAATTCTTACGGTAAAACCGCTGCCAACGAACCAGCTGGAAGCAATAAAATTTTAAAATTAAATTTAGAAACAGAAGATAAAACATTTATAAATTTAGACTATAGCTACCCTTTAAATATATATGAAGATAATGATAATTTTATAATAAACCATTATAGTTTATATGTACCTAATTATACTTGGACGATATATAATAAAAAAACAGAAGAAAAGAAAATTATATATTTCCCAGATGGACGAAAAGATAGAGATAAACCGCCATATTTTACACAAGATAAGTATAATTATTATTTCTTATTCGAAGATAAACTTTATAAATATAATAAAAATACTCTAGAAGAAACATTTTATGATTTATCAGAATTTGGAATAAATGATGCTGATATAATGATAACAAAAAAATAAAATTTGCTAGTACAGTTCTAACAACAAACAAAAACTTATATTAGGAGATGTTCAAATTCGAACAAATTAAATAAAATGATTACTATTTTAAAAAATATTATGCTATTTATTTTTATTCTAGGGACAATAAATAATTACAAAATAATAAAAAATAAAAAAGTAGAAAAGACGACTAAGTAGTCGTCTTTTCTTATATAAATTTAACAATATTCAGTTTATTTTTATTATTGCAAAATCTTAACTATTCCAATAATTTAAAATTATTTTAGCATATCTTTATACTGTTCATTTTTCTCAAACCAATTAACAGCGTATGGACAAGTTAAACTTAATTTTATATTTTCCTGTTTTGCAAAATCAACTAATTTCAACATCATCTTACCTGCTACACCTTGACCACGATAAATTGGATCAACAAATACTTTAGTAATATCATTGTTAGTGAAAACTATATAAGCATCTGCTACTAACTCATTTTCTCCGTGATATAAAAAATCTTTTTGTTCATTAATTTTAAATTCCATTTTATTACTCCTTTTTTATTTTTTATTATTAAAATTTTTTCCATAAATTAAAAATTTTTCTAATTTTTCTCTATCTTCTTCACTCATTCTTATATGTCTATTTTTAAAACGATTTTCATTATTTTTTTTGGCTATTTTTAATACGTGATTTTTTCTTTCATATAAATCTTTTATAAATCTATGACAATCTCTAAGAATAGCTCCGTACCCCAATGCACTATCTCTTTCATCTCTATCATCACTAACTACAATAACATCAACGAAATGGTTAATATATAATTCTTTCGTCTTTTTTTCTATCCATTGATCAGCTCTTTCGCCAGTTTTCGTATAAACTATGTAGATTGGATAATCTTCTTTCACATATTCTTTATTGCGACTTTGATACGCATCAAACACACAATAAACTTCATAATTATTTCCAGAAGCATATTCTTTTAAAATGTCTATTAATATATCTCGCTCAGTTGAAAATGTAGAATTTTTTATTTTATTATATTCTTTCATTTTAAATAATAAATTGTACCCGTCAATTATTAAATATTGTTTTTTCAAATTCTACACCTCCTAACATATTTATTATAATTATAACACAAATTATTACATAAAAATAAACAAAAACTATTTTGAAAATAATTTTAATTATATTTTCAAAATAGTTTTTATAATTGCATTAAATTATTTTTTCTTTAATATTCCAAAAAGTCCTCTTATAATTTCACGACCTACCGTACTAGTTAAAGTTTTAACTAATATGTCAGTAGTTTTTTCTAACTGTGTTTTTTTACTTCTCCCTACTGACTGTTTACTACTTCTTTTTTCAACTCTCTCTTCTTCAAACTGTTCTTCACTTTTAGCAATTTTATTAGATAATATTTCATATGCGGATTCTCTATCAATAGCATTTTTATATTTTTCATTAAATATAGAATTGTTAATTAGATTTTCGTAGTTTACTTCTGAAACTGATCCTACAGAAGATTCTGGAGGTCTAACAAATGCACGCTCAACAATTTCAGGTTGACCATCTTCATTTAAACAAGAAATGAGTGCTTCTCCCACTTTTAATTCTGTTAAAACAGAAGCCGTGTCTAAATTTGGATTAGGTCTAAATGTTGAACTAGCTAGTTTTACTGCTTTAACTTCTTTTGGAGTATATGCTCTTAATGCGTGTTGTACTCTATTCCCTAATTGTCCTAAAATATTTTCTGGAATATCTACAGGATTTTGTGTAACAAAATAAATACCTACACCTTTAGAACGAATTAATCTAACTACTTGTTCTACTTTGTCAACGAAAACTTTTGGCGCTTCATCAAAAAGCAAATGTGCTTCATCAAAAACAAAAACAATTTTCGGTTTTTCTAAATCTCCAACTTCTGGTAAAATTTCAAAAAGTTCTGAAAGCATCCATAAAAGAAATGTTGAATATAATTTAGGAGAATTAAATAATTTTTGTGCCATAAGAATATTAACATATCCTTGTCCATTTTCGTCTACAGATATAAAATCATTTAAATCTAATGCAGGTTCACCGAAAAATTTATCTCCTCCTTGATCTTCTAATATTAGTAAACTTCTTTGAATTGCTCCTATAGATTGTTTTGTTATATTTCCATATTTTAAAGAATACTCACTTGCATTATCAGCAATTTCTTGTAATAATGCTTTTAAATCTTTCATATCAATCAAAAGTAAACCTTTATCATCTGCAACTCTAAATACAATATTTAAAACTCCTGTTTGTGTTTCATTAAGTTCTAACAATCTTGATAATAAAAGTGAACCCATTTCTGAAATAGTTGCTCTCACAGGATGACCATTTTCTGCAAAAACGTCCCATAAACGAACAGGAAAACTTCTATTACTATAATCTGTCAAACCTAAATCTTTTACACGCTCTGCAATTTTACCTTCTAAAACTCCAGACTTACTCAAAGTTGATAAATCTCCTTTAATATCGGCTAGAAAAACAGGTACACCTTCTTTACTAAGTTGTTCTGCAAAAACTTTTAGTGTTATAGTTTTACCAGTTCCGGTTGCTCCTGCAATTATTCCGTGTCTATTTATTTTGTTTAGTTGCATTACTATATCTTTGTTTTCTGTTTTAGCAATTTTTATCGTTGTCATATACTCTCTCCAAAAATTATAATTAATTATATTATACTATATTTTTTAAAAATTTATTAAAAAAAATAGAGCGACACAAAAATCTTGATTCCAAAAAATCATTTTTTGTGTCAACTCCATTTAATTATTTTATTAATCTATTATTGAAACTTTAATAAAGTTTGTAGTTCCGATACTGCTTTCTCCATTATTTACTGGTATTCCACCTGTAATAATAATTGCATCATCTTTTTTAGCATAACCAGAAGCTACTGCTACATCTTTTGCAACTTCTAACATTTCATCAGTAGTTGTCGTTTGAGCAGCTACTTTAGCGTCTACTCCCCAAACTAAACTTAAACCACGAGCTACTTTTTCACTCGGAGTTACTGCTAAAATAGATGCGTTAGGACGATATTTAGAAATTAAACGTGCTGTTTGTCCTGATTCTGTATAAGTTATAATAGTATGTAAATCTAAATTAAGAGCAGTGTAGCCAACAGAAATTCCTATTGCATTAGTAATATCTTTACTATCTCCTTTTTTCGCACGTTTTTTCAAAATGCTTGAATAATCTTGCATATCTTCTGCACGTTTTGCAATTGTAGCCATAGTTTCTACAGATTCAATAGGGTAAGATCCCGCCGCTGATTCTCCAGATAACATTATTGCATCCGTTCCATCAAAAATTGCATTCGCTACGTCAGATACTTCTGCACGAGTTGGTCTTGGATTTTTTTGCATTGAGTCTAACATTTGTGTAGCAGTAATTACAAATTTTCCTGCTTTGTTACAACGACGAATAATATCTTTTTGAATTATCGGTACTTCTTCTGCTGGAACTTCAACACCTAAATCTCCACGTGCAATCATAATTCCATCAGATACTTCAATAATTTCTTGAATATTATCTACAGCTTCTTGACATTCAATTTTAGGAATTATTTGTACATATTCGCATCCTTCTTCTTTTAAAATTCTACGAACTTCTAAAACATTTTCTTTCGTACGAACAAATGACGCCGCAACAAAATCAATTCCTTGTTTACATCCAAAACGAATATCTTGCTCATCTTTTTCTGTAATACCTGGTAACTTAGTTGATACACCTGGAACATTTACACCTTTTTTATTTTTAAGAACTCCACCGTTTTGAACAGTTGTATAAATAAGACCTTCTGAAATATCAACACGATTTACAGTTAATCCAATTAATCCATCATCTAAAAGAATTGTATCTCCTTCTTTAACATCGTGAACTAATTCTTCATAAGTTATAGAAAATTTTTCTTGTGTTCCTAAAACTTCTGTCATTGAAACTACAACATCGCTTCCTTTTTCTAATAATATAGCTCCGTTTTCCATTTCGTGAGTTCTAATTTCAGGACCTTTTGTATCTAAAAGAATTGCTAAATTTTTTCCTGTATTATTTCTGACTTCTTTTATCGTATCAATTCTAGCTGTATGTTCTTCATAATTACCATGTGAAAAGTTAAGACGACAAACGTTCATTCCTAACTCTACCATTTTAGTTAATGTTTCTTTTGATTCTGATTTTGGACCAATCGTACAAATAATTTTTGTTTTCTTACTCATTATATACCTCTAATTTTGCTTAATAATTTTAAATTGATAATTGTTTTGAAGCTTCATAAACTTCTAAATCTACTGTATGTTCATCTTCGAATACATCTTCAAATTTCGTACTTACTAATCTGTTATTTTGTATTCCTACTGCTCTACCAGATTCTCCAGCAAGTAATAATTGTACCGCATAATTTCCTAAACGTGATGCTAAAACTCTATCCATTGCACTAGGTCTACCTCCACGCTGAATATGTCCTAATATTGTACAATGTGCATCTTCATTATATTTTTCTTTCATTATTTTAGCAAGTTCTGGCGCAGACATAACACCTTCTGCTAAAACAATAATTGAATGTTTCTTACCACGTGCTTCAGCACGATGAACACGGTCAATAACTTCTGAAATATCTTCTAATTTTTCAGGAATAAGAATAGATTCTGAGCCTCCTGCAATTCCTGCAAGTAAAGCTAAATCTCCTGCATTTCTTCCCATAACTTCAATAATAAATGTACGTTCATGACTAGATGCAGTATCTCTTATTTTATCTATAGCATCAATTATAGTATTTAATGCTGTATCAAATCCGATTGTAAAATCTGTTCCACAAATATCATTATCAATTGTACCAGGAACGCCGATAGTTTTTATTGACATTTCGTTGCTAAGAGCCATTGCTCCACGATATGAACCATCTCCACCAATTACAACTAATCCTTCAATTCCTAATTCTTCTAATTTTTGTATCGCTACTTTTCTTACTTCCGGATTAGCAAATTCTGGTAAACGTGCAGAGAATAAAAATGTTCCTCCACGATTGATAATGTTACCTACATCTCCAACTTTTAACTCTTTAATATTTCCTTCTATTAAACCTCTATAACCTCCGTATATTCCATATACTTCTAAACCGTTATAGATTGCTGTTCTTACCACTGCTCTTATAGCGGCGTTCATTCCCGGTGCATCTCCACCACTCGTTAAAACTGCAATTTTTTTCATTTTAAACCTCTTAAAATTATTAATATATTAAAATAATATATATCTAAATTTTTATACTATATACAATAACATATTTTTTTATAAAAATCTAGTATAAAAAGTTATTTTTTGTTTTTTTTTGTTTGTTTTTTTAGATTATTTTTCTTTCATATATGCTATTTTAATAGACTTATCTGGATATGAAACTAAAAATTTTCTAACAAACTCTTGTTCGTTTGATATGTTCGTTATTGTATTTTTTCCGTTTTCAAAAATACAAATTGCCGTAACTCCTTTATTATTAGTTAAATATTTTTTTACAAATTGTTTGTTTTCTTCATCAATTAGAACATATATTTGCTTTATATTATTAAAACAATATTCTTCATATTTTTCTAATGTGCTAATTTTTTCTAATACATATTGTGTTTTATCATTTCTTATTTGTGGTTTTACAGATACTACTAAAAACTTATGATTTTTTAAAAGTACATTCGCATATTTATATTCTCTCGGAAATATTGTAACATCATAATCTCCTACACCATCATTTACAGTTAAAAATGCCATATATTCATCATTTTTTGTTTTAATTTCTTTTATTGAAATTATTTCCACATAACTATCCGATAATTTTTCTCCTAAATATTTTAATGGCAAGTAATAATATTTTTCTTTTTCTAGTTGTGCCGGATGTTTTAAAAAGTACGTTCCTGTAACCTCTTTTTCCATTTTTATTTTTTCTTGAATAGAGTAATCTTCCACTTCTTCAACTTTTAAAGTTAAACCACTAATATTTGTTACAGCAAATCGTAATTCGTGAATATTTTCTCTTTTATCTTCATAATGTTCTTTTATTTTATTCATAATAGTTGCTCTGTTATAACCAAACGTATCCATAGCTCCTGATTTAACTAACGATATCGCAGCTTGATAATCTACTTTTTTATCCATTCTTCGGAAAAAGTCGTATATATCTATATATTTCCCATATTTTTCTCTATCTTTTACTATTTCAATCGCTGATCTATAACCTACATTTTTTATAGCAACTAACGCAAAACTTATGTTATTTTTTATTACCGAAAAATGTACATCACTAACATTAACATCAGGATTTAATAATTTAATTCCTGCGTTATTTAATTCTTGTTTATACTCATTAATTTTTTTCTCACTACTCACTACGTTGTTTAGTAATGCCGTCATAAAGTAATTTGTATAATATACTTTTAAATATGCTAATTTATACGCAAGCATACTATAAACTACTGCATGTGATTTGTTAAAACCGTAGTTAGCGAATGTTACTATTAATTCAAATAGTTCTCTCGCTATTTTTATATCATATCCAGATGCTACAGTTTTTTCAATAAATATTTTTCCGTATTTTTCTAAATCTTCTTTTTTCTTTTTACTAACTGCTCGTCGCATATTGTCCGCTTCATTTAACGTCATATTCGCAAAATTAACTGCGATAAGCATTATTTGTTCTTGATAAACGATAACTCCGTATGTATCTTTTAATATTTTTTCTAATTTTGGGTGCGGATATTTTACACTTTCTTCTTTATGTTTTCTTTTTATATATGTTTCTATTTGTGCCATTGGTCCTGGTCTATAAAGTGCATTCATCGCTACAATGTCATTAAATTCTGTAGGTTTTAAAATGCGTAATTTTTCTTTCATACCACCCGATTCAAATTGAAAAATTCCTTCTGTTTTTCCTTGTGCAAATAAATTATATACTTTTAAATCGTTAAAGTTTATTTTGTTAATATCAAAGTTTTTATTTGTTTTTTGTATTTCTTTGACGATATTATCTACCATCGTCAAATAACGGATTCCTAAAAAGTCTATTTTTAAAAGTCCTACATATTCTATATCGTCCATAGTCCACTGTGTTAAATAATTTGTTACGTTAGCTTTTTCTAAAGCTGTATATTCTACAATATTTTTATTATCACTTATTACTATTCCAGCTGCATGAACAGATGTATTTCTCGGTAAATGTTCTAAACTTTTTGCTACTTTGAACCAACGTTTATTTTGTTCACTACTATTTACAAAATTTCTTAATTCTTGAAATTCGTTATAACATTCATCTAAAGTACGATTAGAACTAATTAATGTACTAATATATTTTAAATTATTTTCGCTAAATTGTAATATTCTAGCACTTTCTCTCGCTGAACTTTTTGATTGGAAAGTTGTAAATGTTATAATTTGTGCTACTTTTTCTTTTCCATATTTTTCTTCTACATATTTTATTACTTCATCTCTTCTCGTATCTTGAAAATCTATATCAATATCTGGCATAGAAATACGTTCTTTGTTAAGAAATCTCTCGAATAATAAATTATATTCTAATGGATCTGCTTCTGTAATATTTAATAAATAGCATACTAAACTACCTGCCGAGCTACCACGTCCCGCTCCAACATAAATTCCATTGTCTTTTGCATATTTAACAAAATCATATACTATTAAAAAATAGTCTGCAAATCCCATTTCTTCTATAATTTTTAATTCATATTCAAAACGAGTTTTATATTTGTAAATATTTTTCCCTTGTAATTTGCTTTTCGCACCTTTTAAAACTAAATATTTTAAATAATCAATACTTTTTTCTTTTTTAAATATTTCTTCTTGTTCACTATAAACATATTTTGGTATGTGATATCCGGCAAAATTAAGTTCATAATTTACGCCATTAACTATTTCTAATTGATTATTAACTGCTCTATCTATAACTTGTTTTTCTAGTGGATTTAATATTTTTTCACGAATAGTTGAAAAATCACTGTCAGTATAAACAAAATTTTCTCCCGTAGTAGTTATTAAATCGTTAATATTAAGTTTTATATTATCTCTTATTGCTCGTGCTACTATTAGTGGTTGATAGTTATCAAAATCTAAATAATAACTCGGTTTGCTATAAACTATTTTTCTAATATTCCCATAAATGTTGTAATCATAATTTTCATTATAACTAAAATAATAATTAAATCCGTCTAATTCAATAGCTATTTCTTTTGCTAAACTTAGTGTCTTAATTTCTGTATTTATTAAAATTATACATTCTTCTTTAACTTCTTTTAGTAAATCAATTAAATCTGAATAATATACTTCTGTTTCTTCCGTTTTAATTTTTGTTGATAATTTCAACAAATAATTAAACATTTTTTCCGTTTTACATAAAATGCTTAATTGTAAAAAATTAAATTCATAATTTACTTTAACTGAAAGTGCGTGAATTAATTTAATATTATATTTTTTTGCTAAACGATAACTTTTTACAGCAGAATACATATTAGGATCAGTTATACATACTGCATTTTGATTATTTTTATATAGTTTTTCAAAAAGTTGCTCTAATTTTATTGTACTATTCAATAAATCATAACAACTATGTACTTGTAAATTATAATATTGCATAAATCCACATCCTTTCTTATTACTACATTATACTATATTTTTTATAAAATAAAAAATCAGTTGAAAAATTTTCAACTGATTTTTATTATTTAGTTATTTTTTCTAAATTGTTTGCAACAACATCAAATTCTTTTGTTCTTAAAGTTCGCATATCTAATATTATACTATTATCTTTGATACGTGTTATTACTGGAATATCTACATCGTGCAACAACATATTTTCTATTTCTGTTGCTTTTAGTTTTGTATGTGTTAATTTTACTGCAATGCTTTCTAAATAACTTGCAGGATAACTTCCACCACCAACTTCTGCTTTATCTTCAATTATTTCTACATCAAAATTTAAGTGAACAATTTTTTCTTGGAATTGTTTTGCTTTTTCTTTTAATTTTTCTAACGATATTGAAATCATATGTAATGTCGGTATTTCTTCTAACGCTTTTTTCTCATCTAAATAAAGTTTTAAAGTTGCTTCTAATGTTGCAATAGTCATTTTATCTACACGCAAAGCTCTAGTTAATTGATTTTTTTTCATTGCAGAAATATATTGTTTTTTTCCAACTATTATTCCTGCTTGTGGTCCACCAAGTAATTTATCCCCACTAAATGTTACAACATCCATTCCACTATCTAAAACTTCTTTTACTGTCGGTTCATAAGGCAAACCATAAGGTCTAAAATCTACAAACTGCCCACTTCCTAAATCGTTAATAGCAACTAAATTATTTTCCTGTGCAAGCTTTACAATTTCTTCATTACTAACTTCTTTCGTAAATCCTAAAATTTTGTAATTGCTCGTATGAACTTTTAATAATGCTCCTGTATTTTCTGATATTTCATTTTCATAATCTCTTAAATGAGTCTTATTAGTAGTTCCTACTTCAATTGGCGTTCCACCACTTAATTTTATAATTTCTGGAATACGGAAAGCTCCTCCAATTTCTACAAGTTCACCTCGTGAAACGATAATTTCTTTATTTTTACAAAGTGTACTTAAAACTAACATAACTGCTGCTGCATTATTATTTACTACAAGAACATCTTCTGCACCGGTAAGTTTTTTTATAATGTCTATTAAATGTGTATATCTACTTCCACGAACTTTCCCTTCAATATCAAATTCTAAATTTGAATAATTAAAAGCTACATCTATTAAATTATCTTTAACACTCTCACTTAATAAACTACGACCTAAGTTTGTATGCAAAATAGTTCCAGTCGCATTTATAACTCTTCTTAAAGAAAGTTTATCTTGTTTTTTAACTTCTTTTTTTATACTATTTACAATATGTTCTAACTCTGGAACTTCAGTAGTTTTACCATTTAAAATATTTTTCTTTAAATTTTCTATTTCATTTTTAATAATATCTTTTACAAAAATTTCTGGGTAAT
>CAMBPW010000002.1 GCA_945869755.1 uncultured Gemella sp. | reverse complement strand
TTCAATATAGAAATAAAAAAAGATATTAATGGTAAAGATAGAATAGCGATTTTAAAAATAAATTAATATAAAATTTAGAAAATACTTTACAAATCAATTTAATTTGTGTATTATATTTTATGGTTAAAAGCCAAATAAAATATCCGTTTTGGAGGTAATAACTATGATAAATGATATGAGAATTTTTGATTATGAAGATATACAATTAATACCAAATAAGTGTATAGTAAATAGTAGATCAGAATGTAACACAGAGATTAAATTAGGGGATAGGATATTTAAAATGCCTGTAGTTCCTGCTAATATGCAAACTATTATTGATGAAAAATTAGCTGAAGAACTAGCATCAAAAGGATATTTTTACATAATGCACAGATTTAATCCAGAAAAACGATTAAACTTTGTAAAAAGAATGAAAGAATTAAATTTATATTCTTCAATTAGTATTGGAATAAAAAAAGAAGAATTTGATTTTGTATTAGAATTAAAAAATAATAATTTATTCCCAGAATATATAACTATTGATATTGCACACGGACATTCAAATAAAGTTATTGAAATGATAAAGTTTATTAAAGAAAATATACCATCATCATTTGTAATTGCAGGGAATGTAGGAACTCCAGAAGCAGTACGTGAATTAGAAAATGCAGGGGCAGATGCAACAAAAGTAGGTATTGGGCCAGGAAAAGTATGTATAACGAAGTTAAAAACTGGATTTGGAACAGGAGGTTGGCAACTAGCAGCACTTAGATGGTGTAAAAAAGCAGCGAGTAAGCCTATAATTGCAGATGGTGGAATTAGAGATCATGGGGACATAGCAAAATCAATTAGATTTGGTGCAACTTTTGTAATGATTGGTTCGTTATTTGCAGGACATGAACAAAGTCCAGGGGATACTATCGAAATTGATGGAGAAAAATATAAAGAATATTTTGGAAGTGCATCAGAGTTTCAAAAAGGTGAAAGAAAAAATGTTGAAGGTAAGAAAATTTTAACAAAACATAAAGGAGATATTTTTGAAACTTTAGTAGAAATGCAACAAGATCTACAGTCTTCTATTTCATATGCAGGAGGAAAAGATGTAAATTCTTTAAGAAAAGTAGATTATGTTATAGTTAAAAACTCAATATTTAATGGTGATAGGTAGTATTGTTATAATTAATTTGACTTTATAATTTTTGTTATAAAAATTGTAAAGTCATTTTTATTTTATAATTAAATATCAATTTATTATAAATTGTGATATAATGTTAAAATAAATTTTTATGTGAGGATACTAATATGAAAATAAATTTTAAAAATGGTAATATAAAATCATCTTTATTTGTTGTGTTTTTATATTTAAGTGGTATATTATTATTACCCTTGTGTTTTTCTTATTTTTTTAATAATTTGCTTGCAGAAAAAGCTGTTTCTATTAGCATATTTTTAGCTTTATTAACATTAGTATTTATATTGTTTTATTCTAAAAACAGAAAAATTAATAATATTAATAATGATAATAAAATGAATTTAGGAATTAGTATATTAATTGGAGTTGGAGGTTATTTGACTATGATAATTCTACAAATTTTACTTGGATTAATAATGTTGATTTTATCTAAAATATACGGATTTGAATATATTAGTCAAAATACTCAAAATATAAATCAAATAATAAGACAATATCCAATATTTATTTTATATGTAGGTATATTAGCTCCTGTTTTAGAAGAATTAGTTTTTAGAAAAGCAGTTTTCGGTTATTTTTTTGATATTATAATTAGTAAAAATAAAGTATTGAGATTCGTGATATCAGGATTATTGTCTGGTTTATTATTTGCCATTCCTCATGATGGATTTTCTCCTATGCTTATTATTTATGTTATAATGGGATTGTTATTTAGTGGATTGTATTTATATACAAAAAGAATAATAACTCCAATAATTGCTCATATTTTAATGAACTTCACAGTTGTAGTAGCTCAAGTTTTTTTAGTATAAATTAAAGAGAAGGTGTTATTTTTGAAATCAAAAAATTGGTTATCGTTAAATTATTTTCTTCAATATGCAGTTCAAGGTGTTTTTTTTCAGTATTGGATGATATATTTAACAGGAATAAAAAAATTAACAGTTTTAGATGCTAGTATAGTATTTTCAATGGTTTATTTAGGAAGAGTAATAAGTGGAGTATTTTTTAGTTCTTTAATAATTAAAAAGTTTGGTATGAAAAATTCTTTTAGAATAGTAGCTATTTCAGGATTATGTGTTTCGCTTTTATATTTAGGAACTAATGATAAATTAAGTTTAATTATTGTTACTTTTCTTTTTGGACTAACATTTTTTAATTTGACCCCTATAACAGAAACCTCTTCCTCACTATTTTTAAAGTTTGAAAATATTGATTATGGGCGTGTTAGAGTGTATGGTTCTCTAAGTTTTATGTTGATAGGTATGTTGGTAGGAGGTTTTATATCGTATATTAGTAATATTTTTATACTGTATACTATGATATTATTAGTTTTAATTTATGTTATATTTACATTTTTACCAACTCCAAAATTATTAACGAAAATAGATAAAGTGGACAGTAATACAAAAAGTAATAAAAAATCTTTTGTTTGGATGAAAAATGATAAGAATGCTATTATTTTAATTCTTACTTTTTTCTTTTTACAAATTAGCCATGCCGCATATAATAATTATAGTGTTTTGTATTTAGAAAATATGAATATTACTTTTAAATGGCTAACGGGAGTTATAGTGAATATATCAATAGTTTCAGAAATTTTATTTTTTACTTTTTCAAGAAGATTATTAAAAAATATTTCTGCTCAAAAATTATTAATATTTTCTTGTTTAGTAGCAACATTTCGTTGGTTTATATTAGGTCTTTTTGAAAATGTTTATATTTTTGCTATTATGCAAGTTTTACATGCAGTAACTTTTGCATTAGCTCAATTGACATTTATTTTACTTTTAAATAGTAAGTTTTCTGAAGATAAAACGTTAGATATGCAAAATTTGTATAGTGCAGTAGGATTTCAACTAAGTGCATTTTTAGGAATGTATATAGTTGGATCTATTTGGGAAATTAGTACGAATACAGTATTTTTTGTTTCTTCAGCTATTGCTTTTATATCTTTTATATTAGCTAAAAAATTAAATTTTAAATAAAAAAACTCAGAATATTGTTATTCCGAGTTTTTTATATATTTTTAAAATCTTTGTTGAATATTGACGTAACTTCAATTTTTTCTTCAGTGATAGGATGATTGAATTCAACTTTTAAAGCTCCCAAGTACATATTGTTATATTTATAACCATCTTTTGAATAAAGTTTATCTCCAATAATACTATTATTTTTATATTCTAAATGAACTCTTATTTGATGAGTTCTGCCAGTTTCTAATGAAATATCAAGTTTGTAAATATTTTCTTTAATTTTTTTGCAACTTAAAATATTTGTGATAGCTTCTTTGCCATTATTTGTAACAGCCATCTTATTTTTTTCATGAATATCACGACCTATTTTAGTTATAATTTTTTGTGCTGAAATATTATTTTTCACTAATGCAGAGTAATAACGAATTATTTGTTTTTGTTCTAACATATTATCAAGTTTTGCTTTAACTAATGGAGTTTTTGCAAAAATAACTAATCCACAAGTATCTATATCTAATCTATGTATAGGTTCTAAATAACTTTTTTCATTTATTAAATAATTTACTAAAGTATTATTTTCATTTTCAATATCGTTAGGATGAGTTTTTATACCGAATGGCTTAGAAGCAATTAATAAATAATCGTCTTCATATTCTATATTTATTTTAATAGAATTATTAATTTTATAATTTGATTTAACTAATTCAATATCTATTTCTAAAATGTCATCTTTAAAAACTTCTTTATATAAATTTACATTTTCTCCATTAATTTTTATTCCAGACTTTAATATATTTAATTTATGAACATTTTTTTTTGATAGAAGTAAAAAGTTAATCAAATATTCTCTTAAAGTATTGTAATTTTTAATAATCTTAATTTTCATAGATATATTTCCTTTGTTAATTATTAGTACGTAATTGTAACATTTTTTCTTAAAAAAGTAAAATTCAAATAACAAATTTTAAAAAAATTAAATATATATATTGTCAAAAATAGTCAAACAATGTATAATATAATTATAGTCAAAAAAGGTCAAATAAAATTTTCAAACTTTTATATTTAGGAGGTAATTATGAATATTAATAGTTTTACTAATAGCGTTAAAGAGATAATATCAAATTCACAACAAAAAGCATTAGAATTTAAAAGCCAAAGTATTACTAGTGAAATGATTATTTATGAAGCGTTACGTGGAGATAATTTATATAGTAATATATTAGGAAGAATTAATGTAGATAAGCAAAAATTATTGAATGAGTTGGAATTAGAATTAAAAAAAGTAAATCAAGTTGTAGGAGAAAATGTTCAATATGGTAGCTATTTAAGTAGTGATGTTTATAAATTAATAAATGAAGCAGAAAAATACAAAAATAAATATGATGATAATTATTTATCTTGTGAACATCTATTAATAGCAAGTTATATTACTAACAAAATAGTAAAAAAATATGTCGATGAAGTTAGTAGTTTGAAAGAATTAATAAATATGATAGATAATATTAGAGGAGGTAAAAAAGTAATGAATGAAAATCCAGAAAACAACTATGAAGTATTAGAAAAATATGGTCGTGATTTAGTAGAAGAAGCAAAAAATGGTAAGATAGATCCTGTTATCGGACGTGATGATGAGATTAGAAATGTTATTAGAATATTATCAAGAAAGACAAAAAATAATCCTGTGTTAATAGGAGAACCGGGTGTAGGAAAAACAGCTATTGTTGAAGCACTTGCCCAAAGAATTGTTCGTGGAGATGTACCAGAAAATTTAAAAAATAAAACAGTATTTGAGTTGGATTTAACAAGTTTAATAGCTGGTGCAAAATATCGTGGTGAATTTGAAGAACGATTAAAAGCAGTGTTAAAAGAAATAAAGGAAAATGAAGGAAATATAATTTTATTTATTGACGAAATTCACATGTTAGTTGGTGCAGGAAAAACTGATGGAGCAATGGATGCTGGAAATATTTTAAAACCAATGTTAGCACGAGGAGAATTACATTGTATAGGAGCAACTACACTGAATGAATATCGTCAATATATAGAAAAAGATTCTGCACTAGAAAGAAGATTTCAAAAAGTTCTTGTAAAAGAGCCAACAATAGATGATACAATTTCTATATTAAGAGGTCTTAAAGAGAGATTTGAAGTTTATCACGGAGTAAAAATTTCAGATAGAGCTATAGTAGATTCTGCAGAATTATCAGCACGCTATATTACTGATAGATTTTTACCAGATAAAGCAATTGATTTAATAGATCAGGCATGTGCAACTATAAAAACAGAAAATTCATCAAATCCTGCAGAATTAGATAACATAAACAGAAAAGTAATGCAGTTAGAAATAGAAGAGAAAGCGTTAAAAAATGAAACAGATGAAATTTCTAAAAAACGTTTAGAAAATTTAAGAACAGAGTTAGATGAGATAAAAGAGGAACAAAAAAAATTACAGGTACAAGTAGATAAAGAAAAAGAAAAAATACAAGAAATCAGTAATATAAGATCAGAGATAGATAATGTAAAATTAGAATTAGAAAAAGCAGAAAACAATTATGATTTAGAAAAAGCCTCTGAATTAAAATATTCTACTATGCCAAAATTACAAGAAAAATTAATTGCTTTAGAAGAAAAAAATAAAGATGAAGAATATCGTTTATTAAAACAAGAAGTAACAGAAGAAGAAATAGGATATATAGTTAGTCAAATGACAGGAATACCTGTAAAAAAACTAGTAGAAACAGAAAAACAAAAATTATTGAATCTTTCAGAAACTATTCACAAAAAAGTAATAGGGCAAGATGAAGCTGTAGATAGTGTTACTAATGCAATATTACGTTCTAGAGCAGGAATTTCAGATCCAAATCGCCCTATAGGAAGTTTCTTATTTTTAGGTCCTACGGGTGTAGGAAAAACAGAATTAGCTAAAGCTTTAGCTTTAAATTTATTTGATGATGAAAAAAATATTGTCCGTATAGATATGAGTGAATATATGGAGAAGCATTCTGTGAGTCGTTTAATAGGAGCACCTCCGGGATATATTGGTTATGAAGAAGGTGGTCAATTAACAGAAGCTGTAAGAAGAAATCCTTATAGCATAATTTTGTTAGATGAAGTAGAAAAAGCTCATACTGACGTATTTAATATATTGCTTCAACTACTAGATGAAGGTACTTTAACAGATTCAAGAGGGAATGTAGTTGATTTTAAAAATACAATAATAATTATGACATCGAATATAGGTTCTATGGAATTGTTAAATGAAGTAAAAGAAGGAAAATTAACAGAAACTACTAGAAAAAATGTTATTAATCAATTATACGCATATTTCAAACCAGAAATATTAAATAGAATGGATGATATTATAATATTTAAACCTCTAACAGAAGATAATATAAAAGGAATTGCTAAAAAATTACTAGAAGAACTTGTAAATAGGTTAGCAAAACAAAATATAACATTAATTTATACAGAAAATATATTAAATTGGGTTGCAATAGGAGGGTATGATATTAAATTTGGAGCACGTCCACTAAAAAGATTTATACAAAGTAATATAGAAAATAAATTAGCTATAGAGATAATTAAACATAATATAACTGAAAATACTATTTTAAGTTTAGATTATAATGAAAAATTAATTATAAATGTAGAAAAATAAATAAAAAGCGAAGAAAATCTTCGCTTTTTATTTTTACTAAAATTACTATTATATATTTTATAAATAATTAACTAATCAATAAAATGTATTACTAAAGTAAAATTATATTTAAACTATTATTTATTCGTGATATAATTAATAAAAAATATATAGGTGGTATTATTATGAAAAATATAAAACTTCGCTTTGTTAATTTAGAAGATGCAAAAAGATTAGTAGAAATATATAGTTATTATGTCGAAGAAACAAATATTACTTTTGAATATACTGTACCAACAGTAGAAGATTTTGAAAATCGCATATCTGAAATTTCATCAAAATATCCTTATATAGTAGCAGAACAAAATGGAAAAATAATAGGTTATGCGTATGCTAATACTTTTAAAGGGCGTGCTGCTTATGATTGGACAGTGGAATCATCAATATATTTAGATACAAATGTTAGAGGATTAGGCTTAGGTGAAATATTACATGATAAACTTGTAGAAATACTAAGACAGCAAGGAATATTAACAATAGAAGCATGCATTACATATCCAAATGAAAGAAGTGAAGCATTTCATATTAAAAAAGGTTATGAGAAAGTTGCACATTTTCATAAAGTAGGTTATAAATTTGAATTATGGCATGATGTTGTTTGGTATGAAAAAGTTATATCAGAACATAATACAATTCAACAACCAATAAAATTAATAAAAGAAATTATAGTTAATTTTTAATAAAGGAGAATTTAATGATTTTAACATTAGAAGAAAGAAGAGAAATAGAAAAGTACTATATAGATTATCCGGAAATTCCTTATATTTCTAATAATAGAAATGCAAATATTTGGCTTGAAGAAGTTAAGTTGTCAAAAGCTAAATTAGTTCCAAGACGCAATATGGAGCGAACTAAAGAAGGTTTATTAGCAGGTGATATAATTTTGTTATGGAGAATTAATTTTGGAACGTTTACTACTGAAAGTATAAAACCATCTATGTACCCCAAATATTTTGAATATAGCTATGGAATTAATGCACCTAAAAATTTAGAAATTTTAATTAAAGAAAATTATGTTGTGTTAGATTCATTTTTAGAATCATTAGAACATACAACAACGACGCTTTTAAAAAAGTTATTAAAAGATAAAAAAATACTAGGAATTTCTAAAATGAAAAAAGAAGATGTTCATATTGCTATTAAAGAGAACTATTCTGAAGAAGAATTATCAAAACTATTAGAAGTTAGGGGATATTCTTTGACGCAAAAAGGAGTATTAGCATTAGAAAATAATAAAGAAATTATTGACAGACATCCTAAAAAGAAATTTTAATTTTAAAGAAAAGAGGGATTTTATGAAAATAGCGGTTATGGCTGGAACACCTGTAGATACCGAAATAGGATTTAATGAAGTTGTAAATTATGGATATAGAGATGTTATAAAAATTTCTATTTCAGAAAATCCTGAACAACAAACAATATTTCAAACCTCAACGAAAGAGTATAAAGAAAAAATAATTAACAAACATATTTTAAAATTAAAAAAAGAAGAATTTAATATAATTTTTGTATATTGTAATTCTTTAAGTTCATCTGTTGATTTTAGTAAATTTTCTAAAAAATATAATATTAAAATTATTACACCTTTAGAAGTTTATTCAGAAATTGCGGAAAAATATAATAATTTAGTAGTTATGGCTGCTAATGCACAAGGTCTTTCTGGAATTGAAAAAGTTTTGTTTACTAGTAATAGTAAAATAAACATAATAGGTTTTACTTTATTAGATATGGTAAAAGATATTGAAAATAAACTACCAGAACACACAATTGCAAAAAAACATAATTTTGAATTATTAGGAAATTACATTAATAACTTAAATGCAGAACTGATAGTTTTAGGTTGTACGCATTTTCCATATGTTGAAAAACAAATAAAAAATTATGTTAAAATACCAATATTGAATCCTACAAAAAAAATGCTAGAGAAAATAGATAATAATTTAAGCTAGTGCAAAAAATGCTCTAGTTTTTATTATTTTTCGTGGTATAATGTATAAAGAAAAAAAGATTAGGAGTAAAAAATGTACGCTTATATTAAAGGAGTTGTTCAAGAAATAAATCCAACTAATATAGTTTTGGAAAATAATAATATAGGTTATGAATTAATTGTACCAAATCCATATAATTATATAATAAATGAAGAAGTTATAGTTTATATTAGTCAGCAAGTTAGAGAAGATTCAAATACTCTTTATGGTTTTAGAACAGTAGATCAAAAAAAAGTATTCTTGCTGTTATTAAAAGTAAAAGGAGTTGGACCTAAAAGTGCATTAGCAATTTTAGCTGGTGCAAGTAGTGAAGAAATAACAAATGCAATAGAAAATTCTGATGTTAACTACATGACTAAATTTCCTGGAATTGGTAAAAAATCAGCTCAACAAATTATATTAGATTTAAAAGGAAAAATAGAGTTTATTACAGATAATGAAATTCAGAGTAAGCAACAAAAATCACAAGTAGTAGATGCCGTTTTAGCACTAGAAGCATTAGGATATTCTAAAAAAGAATTGTTAAAAATTGAGAAAAAATTACTAACTTATAGTTTTGATACAGCAGATGAATATGTTAGGCAAGGATTGAAATTACTAATGACAATATAATTTTATAAAATATTAATTAGGAGGAGTTATGGACGAAAGGATTTTGTCAAATTTACAGACAGAAGATGAAGAATTCAGTGAACAAAGTTTAAGACCTAAATTTTTAAATCAATATATCGGACAAGATCAAATAAAAGAAAATTTAAAAATTTTTATTGAAGCTGCAAAAATTAGGAATGAAGTTTTAGATCATTGTTTAATTTATGGACCACCTGGATTGGGGAAAACGACATTAGCAACAGTAATTGCTAATGAAATGAATGTTAATATAAAATATACATCTGGTCCTGCTATAGAAAGAGCAGGAGATCTTGCTACTATTTTGACAACATTAGAACCAGGAGATATTTTATTTATTGATGAAATCCATCGTATAAACCGCTCGATAGAAGAGATACTTTATTCCGCTATGGAAGATTTTTATTTAGATATAGTTATTGGAAAAGGAGAGGAATCACGAAGTATTAGAATAAATTTACCGCCATTTACTTTAATTGGAGCAACTACTAGAGCCGGAGCATTAACAGCTCCTCTTAGAGATAGATTCGGAGTTCATTGTAGATTAGAATTTTATAGTACTAAAGAATTAAAAAATATTTTAATTAGAAGTGCTAATATTTACGATTGTAAAATAGACGAAGAAAGTACGTATCAAATTGCAAAACGTTCAAGAGGAACGCCACGTATAGCTAATCGATTACTAAAAAGAGTTCGAGATTTTGCACAAGTTAAAAATAATGGGATAATAAACGAAGTACTTTCAATAACTTCGTTAGATTTATTACAAGTTGATTCTAGCGGGTTAGATAATATTGATTATAAAATTTTAGAATGCTTAGTAAAAAGATACGATGGGCGAGCAGTAGGATTAGAAACTATTGCAATAACAATAGGAGAAGAAAGTATTACTATTGAAGATGTTTATGAGCCTTATTTGGTAAAAGAAGGATTCATAGAACGAACACCACGTGGAAGAAAAGCAACATTAAAAGCATATGAACATTTGGGATTAACCTATAATAAATAATTATAAAATAAAAAAGAATTAAGCATTTAAACTTAATTCTTTTTTATTTTGCTAAAATATAGTAAAGATAAGAAATAAATTATTGTTTCAATAATTGTTATGTAAAAAGTTACAGGAAGAGAAGTATAATATGCTAGTGTTAATCCTAACCAAACACCTATTAATGCAAATAAAATAGATATTAAAATCATTTTCTCAATACTATTAGTTAAATATCTTGCACTGCTTGCAGGTACTGTTAATAAAACAAACATTAGTAATGCTCCAATTATCGGTACAGTAACACTAATTGCTATAGAAAGTAAAATTAAAAATAGTATTGAAATAAATTTACTATTGATTTTTGTAGATTTAAAACATACAGGATCAAAAGATTCAAATTTTAAAACTCTGTAAAACAAAAATAGTGTGAATATTACTAAAATTGATAGTATTAAAATAATAAATACATCTTTTGTTGTAATTGATACGACACTTCCAAATAATATGCTATTTACATAATTTGTACTTTTTGGAGTCAGTGATAAAAATAATAGACCTAAACCTAAGAAGAAACCTAACATGACATTTATTGTAACTTCTCGTCTATAAATTTTTTCGCTTAAATACCCTACAATATAAGACATAGATATTGTGAATATTAATAAACCATATAAGGGATTTATCCCCAAAAAAACAGCAAATGCTGCTCCAGAAAATCCTACATGTGATAATGTATGTGAAATGAATGATAAATTTCTAGCAATTACAAAAACTCCAATAAATCCTGCCATAATAGCAACAATACTACCTGCTAAAAATGCATTTATCATAAAATCGTATTTAAACATTTATACCTCCATTATTATGACGACAAGTTTTTAAATTAATATTTTCTTTTTTATAATCATCTACATTTGTAAAGATATAATTATTTTTTTCTAAATATAGTATTTTATCAAAATGTTCTTTTTCTAATAGACTTAATTCATGAGTAATACATAATGTAATTATTTTTTTTTCTTTTGTTAATTTTGAAACTAATTTAATACAATCTAGTTCACTCTGTTTGTCAAGATTTGATGTAAATTCGTCTAATAGTAAAACTTTAGGATTATTGATTAAAGCTTGAGCTAAGAATACTTTTTGTCTTTCTCCACCAGATAATATACCAATTCTTTTATTTATTAAATTTTCTATTTTTAATTCTCTAAATATATTTTTTACTGTGCATATTTCTTTTTTTGTAAGCCACGGTAAAATTTTTTGTTTTAAAGGTAATGCAACAAAATCAAAACTTGAAAGAGGATATTCCTCATTTATTTCTCTAAACTGAGGAACATATCCAATATTTTTGTTTTTAGATTTTAAATCTATAAAATTTTTGTTGCTGAAATTCTCAATTATAGATTTTAATAAAGTAGTTTTACCAGCGCCATTTTCTCCGATAATTGCAACATTTTCAGCTTTATTTACTATTATTGATAAATTTTCAATAATACTTTTGTTATTAACTTTTATAGGTAAGTTTTCAATTTTTAGCATTACTTATCTCCAAATATTTTAATTAATTGTTATAGTTTTAGTGATTATGATCGTGATTATGTTCGTGTGATTCTGTAGCACTATCTAAATGAAATGCTTTTTCTCCAACACCAGTATCTATTATTTTTTCTAAATTATCATATTGAGATATCATCCAATCTACATACGTTGTATTTTCTGGTTTTGTTTCATAAACATTTAATATAGGAATATTATTTTCTTCTGCAAGTAAAATAATACTTTCAACAGTTTTATTAATAGTTTGAACATTATTGATTATAAATGAAATTTTTTTACTTTTAATATCTTCTTGTATTTTTTTTAAATCTTGCGGAGAAGGATCGTTTCCTTCTGCTACAGATTTTGCTAATCTTTTTGTTTCATCAGTTGTAAGTAAATTTAGTTCACTTATAACGTAATCAAAAACAGGTTCAGTAGTTATAACAAATTTATTTGATGTTTTATTTTTTAAAGTTTCAATTTTATCGTATATTTTCTTTAATTCTAAATTATATTTTTCTTTATTTTGCATATATTCATCGGATTTAGAATTATCTTTTTTAATTATTTCTTTAGTAAATTGTTCCGAAACATTTTTTAATACTTCAGGATTATACCAAATATGTTCGTTTTCACCATTTTTAAGGTTAATAAGTTCAGCAGCATTTATTTTAATTATATTTTTTGAATTGTTAGCTAATTTTTCAAACCAAGAATCATACCCACCACCATTAAAAATAACAATATCAGCCTCTGAAACTTTTTTTGCGTCTTCAGGGGTAGGTTCAAAATCGTGAGGATCTACATTGGTGCTATCAATTATTGAATGTATTTCAATATTATTTCCTGCGATATTTTTAGCTATTTCTGCATAAAAATTAACAGATGTTACAACTTTAATTTTATTTGAAGAATTATTTTCTGGTTTGGAACATGCGAATAAAATTATACTTAAAGACATTAATAATAATATTTTAGTTAGTATTTTTTTCATAAAAATAAACTCCTATCTTCTTAATACGTAATTATTACGTTTTATAAATTATATAACTACATAAATGAAAAATCAAGTAAATAAGAAAAATTTTTGAAAAAGTTGTATTTAAAAGTTATTTAATACTTGATTTTTATATTATATTAAATTATAATTAATAAGGTTGAATTTAATTCAACTAATAATAAAACACACGACATTAGATTTAGTTGTTTGGTGCTTATGTCTACAACTAGTATGAAAATGTCGGAGGAAAAAACCAAGGAGGAAAATAACATGCCAGTTATTTCAATGAAACAATTATTAGAAGCAGGAGTTCACTTCGGGCATCAAACAAGAAGATGGAATCCAAAAATGGACAAATATATATTTACGGAAAGAAACGGAATATATATTATCGACTTACAAAAAACAGTTAAGAAAGTAGATGAAGCTTATGAGTTTGTAAAATCAATAGCAGATCAAGGCGGAAAAATGTTGTTTGTAGGTACGAAAAAACAAGCACAAGATGCTATTAAAGAAGAAGCAGAAAGATCAGGACAATACTACATTAATCACCGTTGGTTAGGTGGAACTTTAACTAACTATAAGACTATTAAAGGTCGTATTGATAGAATTTCTGAAATCGAAAAAATGGAAGAAGATGGAGTATTTGAAGTTCTTCCTAAAAAAGAAGTTATTGAACTAAAAAAAGAGTATGACAGATTAGTAAAATTCTTAGGTGGAATTAGAGAAATGAAAACTATGCCAGATGCAATGTTTGTTGTTGACCCTAAAAAAGAGCACAATGCCATTGCAGAAGCTAAAAAATTAGGTATTCCAGTAGTAGGTATAGTAGATACAAACTGTGATCCAGATGATGTTGATTATGTAATTCCTGCAAATGATGATGCTATTCGTGCAGTTAAGTTATTAACAGCTAAAATGGCAGATGCTTTTGTTGCTTATAATGAAGGTAATATTGATGAAGTAGCAGAAGAATTTGTAACTGAAGAAGAAGTTGTAACAGAAGAAGAATAATTTTAGTATTGGTATAAAGTAAAATTTTTACAATATGCTAATTTATTTAAATAAATCAATATAAAATTTTGGAGGTTATTAACTATGGCTATTACTGCTAGTCAAGTAAAAGAATTAAGAGAACGTACTGGTGCTGGTATGATGGATTGTAAAAAAGCACTTACAGAAACAAATGGAGATATGGACGCTGCCATTGATTATTTAAGAGAAAATGGTATTGCTAAAGCAGCTAAAAAAGCTGATCGTATTGCTGCTGAAGGTATTACATATTTGGCAACTGAAGGAAATAAAGCATTAGTATTAGAAATTAATTCAGAAACAGATTTCGTTGCTAAAAACGAGAAATTTTTAGATTTAGTAAAAGTTGTAGCAGATGCAATTTTAAAAAATGAACCAAATTCTGTTGAAGAAGCTCTACAAGTTAGTGCAGGATCAGAAACTGTTGAAAGTATAATCAATAATGGAATTGCTACAATTGGAGAAAAACTATCTTTAAGAAGATTTGAAATATTAACTAAAACAGATGCAGACGTTTTTGGAACATATTCTCATATGGGAGGAAGAATAGGTGTTCTTACTCTTGTTGAAGGTATTTCTGAAGAAGAAGTAGCAAAAGATGTTGCAATGCATGTAGCAGCTTTAAATCCAAAATATTTAGATGAAACTCAAGTTCCACAAGAAGAATTAGAACATGAGAAGAAAATTTTATCTGAACAAGCATTAAATGAAGGAAAACCTGCAAATATTGTAGAAAAAATGATTGTTGGAAGATTAAATAAATACCTAGAAGAAATATGTCTAGTTAAACAAAAATTTGTTAAAGATGATAGTTTAACAGTAGAAAAATTTGTTGCTTCAAAAGGTGGAAAACTTACTACTTTTGTAAGGTATGAAGTTGGGGAAGGTATCGAGAAAAAAGAAGATAACTTTGCTGAAGAGGTAATGAACCAAGTTCGTGGGAACTAATAATAAAAAAGCATACACTTTTTCGTGTGTGCTTTTTTAAAAATCGGAGGATATTCAAATGGCTCAACAATACAAAAGAGTTTTATTAAAATTAAGTGGAGAAGCTCTAGCAGGAAATAAAGGATTTGGGATAGATTCTGAGGTTGTCAGTAAAATTACAAATCAAATAGTTAAAGTTGTAAATCAAGGAGTAGAAGTTGCTGTAGTAGTAGGTGGCGGAAATATTTGGCGAGGAAAAACTGGAGAAGAGTTAGGTATGGAAAGACCTACGGCAGATTCTATGGGTATGCTTGCAACTGTTATGAATTCTTTAGCATTGCAAGATTCACTAGAACAAAAAGGTGTTGATACACGTGTTTTAACATCAATAGAAATGAAAGCAATGGCTGAACCATATATTAGAAGAAGAGCTATTAGACATTTAGAAAAAGGAAGAGTTGCTATATTTGCCGCAGGTATAGGAAATCCATTTTTTTCAACAGATACTACAGCGGCATTAAGAGCAAAAGAAATTGATGCTGAAGTGATATTAATGGGTAAAAATGGTGTAGATGGTGTTTATACAGCTGATCCAAAATTAATACAAGATGCTACTAAGTTTGATGATTTAACTCATATAGATATAATCAACAAAGGTTTATCTGTAATGGATTCAACTGCAATATCATTCTGTATGGATAATAATTTACCAATAATAGTTTTTTCAATCGATGAAGAAGATAATATAATTAAAGTTGTAAATGGTGAAAAATTAGGAACAACAATTACTAATTAAAAGGAGAAATATTATGCCAGAACAAATAATTTTAAATTTAGAAGAAAAAATGACTAAAGCAATAGCTAGTTTAAGACGTGAATTTTCATCTATCAGAGCAGGAAGAGCAAGTGCTTCTGTACTAGATAGACTATCTGTAGAATATTATGGAGTTCCTACGCCAATAAATCAAGTAGCAGGAATTTCCGTTCCAGAACCAAAAATGTTGGTAATATCTCCATATGAAAAAAGTTTACTTAAAGAGATTGAAAAAGCAATTCAAGCATCTGATTTAGGTTTAAATCCTGCAAACGATGGAAATGTTATAAGAATAGTATTTCCTGCATTAACAGAAGAACGACGTAAAGAATTAGCTAAACAAGTAGGTAAAGAATCTGAAAGTGCTAAAGTTGCTGTTAGAAATATTCGTAGAGATGCTATGGATGGTGTAAAAAAATTAGAAAAATCTTCTCAAATTACAGAAGATGATTTGAAATCTTATTCTGATGACATACAAAAATTAACAGATAAATATGTTTCTGAAATAGATAAAATAACAAAAGAGAAACAAGATGAATTAATGAGTGTATAATAATTTATGGAAATGAAAGAAATTATACAAAAAATTAATGAATTAAATAATATAAAAAAAAATCGTTCATTAACAGAAGAAGAAACAACCGAATTATTTAATTACAGAAAATTATATGTAGATAATTTTAAAAAAAATGTTCGTAATATTTTAGATAATACAAAAGTATTAAATGAGAACGGAGAAGATATTACTCCTAGAAAGAAAGGAACTAATTAATGAGTACAGGAATAGTTATATTAATAGCAAGTGCATGTTTAATACTAGGCACAGTTGCTGGATTTTTTATAGCACGTAGAAATTTTATGAGTTATATGGAAAAAAATCCGCAATTAAATGAAGATGTTATAATGAATATGATGTCACAAATGGGACAAAAACCATCTAAGAAAAAAATGAATCAAATGATGAGCAATATGCAAAAAGCTCAAAAACAAGCAATAAAAGGTAAAAAGTAATTAATTATGCACATCATATAGATGTGCATAATTTTATTAATAATAAAAAATATATAGAAGGTAAAAATGGAAGAGATAAAAATAGTATATGAAAATGCTGTTGTTGAAAGACTTGATAAATATTTAATATCAAAATTAAATGAAATGTCTAGAACAAATATTCAAAATTTAATTAACGATGAATATATTTTAGTAAATAATAAAGCTGTAAAAAGTAATTATAAATTAAAAAATGGAGATGAAATATTAGTAATATTAAAGGAGCCAGAAGAACTTAATGTTATTAAACAAAATATTCCTATTGAAATTATTTATGAAGATAATGATTTAATTATAGTTAATAAAGAAAAAGGAATGGTTGTGCATCCTTCGGCTGGCCATAAAGATGGAACACTAGTAAATGCACTTATGTACCATTGTGGAGATAATCTTTCTACTATTAATGGTATTGTTAGACCAGGAATTGTTCACAGAATAGATAAAGATACTTCTGGATTGTTAATTGTTGCAAAAAATAATATTGCACATCAAAAATTATCTGATATGATTGCTAATAAATATATTAAAAGAAAATATTATGCATTAGTTCATGGAGAAATTAAACATGATTATGGAACAATTGATGCTCCTATAGCTAGAAATCCAAAAGAAAGAAAAGAAATGGCAATAATTGATGAAGGGAAAAAATCTATAACTCACTTTAGAGTAATAGAACGATATGATAATTTTACACTTATTGAATGTGAGTTAGAAACTGGAAGAACACATCAAATAAGAGTGCATATGAAATATATAAATCATCCTATTGCGGGCGATAATGTTTATGGTCCTAGAAAAACTTTAGATACAAATGGTCAAATGTTACATTCAAAAAGTTTAGATTTTATCCATCCTATTACAAATAAATTAATCAGTATTGATACGGAGTTACCTAATTATTTTAAAAATGTATTAAAAAATTTAAATTAAAATAGTAATATATAATAAATAATTAAAAAAAATATTTATTTTTCATTAAAATTGTAGTATCATATATATATATATATAAGTGCTATACATATTTAAGGAGGATATATAATGGTATTAGTACCGGCAAAAGACATGCTTGTAAAAGCAAGAAAAGAAGGATATGCAGTAGGACACTTCAACATTAATAACTTAGAGTGGACAAAAGCAATTTTAGAAGCTGCGGAAGAAGCAAAAAGTCCAGTAATTTTAGGTGTAAGCGAAGGTGCAGCTAAATATATGACTGGTTTTAAAACTGTAGCAGATATGGTTAAAGCTATGGTGGAAAGTATGAATATTACTGTTCCTGTAGCATTACATTTAGACCACGGTTCTTATGAAGGAACTAAAGCTGCTATCGAAGCAGGATTTAGTTCTGTAATGTTCGACGGATCACATTATCCATTTGAAGAAAATATTGAAAAATCTAAAGAAATGATTGCGTTAGCACATGAAAAAGGTCTTTCAATTGAATGTGAAGTTGGATCAATTGGTGGAGAAGAAGATGGTGTAATTGGAAGTGGAGAATTAGCAGATCCTAAAGAATGTCAAATTATGGCTGAGTTGGGAATTGATTTCTTAGCAGCAGGTATTGGGAATATTCACGGTAAATATCCTGAAAATTGGGCAGGGTTAAGTTTTGAAACTTTAGAAGAGATTTCTAATGTAACAGATGGAATTCCTTTAGTATTACATGGTGGTTCAGGAATACCTACAGAGCAAATTCAAAAAGCAATTTCTCTTGGTGTAGCTAAAGTTAATGTTAATACAGAATGTCAATTAGCATTTGCTGAAGAAACTAGAAAATATATCGAAGACGGTGGAGATCTTAAACCTAAAGGATTTGATCCACGTAACTTATTAAAACCAGGATTCAATGGAATCAAAGCGATGGTTCATTCAAAAATAGATATTTTTGGTTCAAGAAATAAAGCATAAAATAAAAAGATGAACAGCAAATATAATTTGCTGTTCATTTTTTTATTTGAATATTAATAATTTAGATATTTCATTAGTTAGCTCAATTAAAGTATTTACTTCTTCTTTAGAGAATCTATCATATTTTATTGAATCAATATCTAAAAGAGCTTTTACTTCATTATTTTGAATAATTGGAATTACTAATTCGCTATTTGTATTACTATCACATGCTATATGACCTTTGAATTTGTGAACATCTGGTACATATATAGGTTCTTTCGTTGTGTAACAATGCCCGCAAACACCTTTGTTAAATGGAATTCTTACACAAGCTATTTTACCTTGAAAAGGACCTAGAACAAGATTATTATCTTCGTTATCTAATAAATAAAAACCAACCCAATTAGTATTTGGTAAATATTCTTTAAATAATGCAGATAGATTTGATAAGTTTGCATATAAATTTTTTTCATCTTCTAATAAAGATTTTGCTTGTAAAATAAATGTTTTTCTATCATTTATAATTTGCATATATACCACCTTTGAAATTTTGTATAATTATTTTATATTATATAAAAAAAATAAAGTAAAAACAATCTAAACTTAATATAATTGTTTAGATTTTTTTATTATGGTATAATAAATTGATAAAATTTTAGGAGATAATTAATGAAAAAAATAATATTTATGGGGACACCTGATTTTGCAGTTCCTATATTAGAAATGTTGATAAAAGATTTTGGAGTTGAACTAGTCATTACTCAACCGGATAAAATAGTAGGGCGAAAAAAAATACTTACTCCTCCACCAGTTAAAGAAATAGCATTAAAATATGGAATTAAGGTTTTACAACCTACAAAAATATCTAGTGATGAGGAAACATTTTTAGAAATAAAAAATATTAATCCAGACATAATTATAACTGCAGCATATGGGCAGATTGTACCTGAAAGAATTTTAGAATTACCAAAATATAAGTGTATAAATGTACATGGATCGTTACTTCCTAAATTGCGAGGTGGGGCACCTATTCAATATGCTATTTTAGAAGATTATAAAGAAACTGGTGTAACAATAATGTATATGGAAAAATCTCTTGATTCTGGAGATATGATATCAAAAGCAAAATTAAAAGTATTAGATTCTGATAATTATTTATCGCTTCATAACAAAATGTCGATATTAGGAAAGGATTTATTAAAAGAGACATTACCTAAAATATTTTTAAATCAAATTAATCCAGAAAAACAAGACCATAATGAGGCAACTTTTGCGTGGAATATTTCTAGAGAAGATGAAGAAATTGATTGGTCAAAAAGTGCTAGAGAAATTTTTAATAAAGTTAGAGCATTAAATCCTAAACCAGGAGCATTTACTTTTTTAAATAATGTAATTTTAAAACTATGGGAAGTAGAAGAATGTTTTGATAATAATTTTATTTATGAAGATTTTTTGGTGGGAGCAATAATTTCGCAAGATAAAAACTCTCTATACATAAAATGCGGAAACAATACAGTATTAAAAATATTAGAGTTGCAACTAGCAGGAAAAAACAAAATGTCTGTAAGAAATTTTTTAAGTAATAATAAAAACTATACAGGAATTATTTTAGGTGATAAAAATGAATAAAACGGCAAGGGAGTATGCCTATAATATTTTGATAGAAATATTATTAAATGATGCATATAGTAATATTGCAATAAATAAAGAATTTCGAAAAAATAATATTTCCGAAAAAGATAAGCGATATATATCAGAGATAGTTTACGGTAGTATAAAAAACAAATTATATATAGAATATATAATTAAAACTTATTCAAAAGGAAGAATAAAATCTAAATTAAAAATTTTATTGGTAATGGCTATATATCAAATTCTTTTTATGGATAAAACGCCTGATTTTGCTGTTGTAAATGAAACGGTAGAAATATCTAAAAAAATATTTGGAAAATATGATAGCAAATTTATAAATGCACTTTTAAGAAATATTATAAGGACATTTGATGAATATAAATTAGTTTTTGAGGACGATATTCAAGAAATATGTATAAAAAATAGCTGTTCAGAACCTTTATATAAAATTTTAGAAAATCAATACGGGAAAGATAAAGCAATTTCTATAATAAAATCTTTTAATAATAAATCTAAAAATTCTATTAGAATTAATTATAATAAAATAAGCAAACAAGAATTAATAAATTATTTTAATAAAAAAGATATAGGTGTTGAAGAAAGCAATATTTGTGAAGATTGTTTATTATTAGAAAAATTGAATATAGATGATATTAGTTTTAAAGAAGGAAAATATATAATTCAAGATGAAGCAAGTGCTTTAGTTGCTTGCACATTAAATTATAATGAAGACGAAAAATTAAATATATTAGATGTTTGTTCAGCACCAGGTGGAAAAAGTTTGCATATTGCAACTAAATATTTTAATTCAAATTTAACTTCTTGTGATAAATATATACATAAATTAAATTTATTAAATTCAAATAAAGAAAGATTAGGTATAAATAATATTGAAATTAAAGAGCAGGATGCAACTATTTTAAATTTAAATTTTGTTAATAATTTTGATGTTG
Organism: uncultured Gemella sp.; assembly: GCA_945869755.1. GTDB lineage: Bacteria > Bacillota > Bacilli > Staphylococcales > Gemellaceae > Gemelliphila. Next base: position 9,347 of record CAMBPW010000002.1, on the reverse strand, counting down.
TTATTTGTGATGTTCCTTGCTCGGGAATTGGAGTTATTAAAAACAAACCGGAAATTAAGTATAAAATAACAGATAGTTATATTGAAGATATTTCAGAATTACAGTATAAAATATTAGAAAATAGTAGTAATTATGTAAAGAAAAACGGATTGTTAATTTATTCAACTTGTACTATAGATAAAAGAGAAAATGAAAAGAATATAGAGAAGTTTTTAAGTAATAATCTTAATTATAAATTAGAAAAAATAGAGTTAAGTAGTATTGTAAAAGAAGAAAAATTAGGAATAATTAATATATTACCTGATGAATTTAATTGTGATGGATTTTTTATAGCAAAAATTAGAAAAATGGAGGATTAATGTTAATATCAGAACTAAAAAATTATCAAAAAAGTAGATGGTTAAAAGATTTTCCCAAAATGTCAATTTATTCATTAAGAATTGATCAATTAGAGCAGTATTTAGTTTCGATTGGAGAAAAAAGTTTTAGAGCTAATCAAATATTTGATTGGCTATATAAAAAGAGAGTTTCTGCTTTTAATGAAATGAATAATATACCAAAAAAACTTCAAGATAAATTATCAGAGGAATTTGAAATAACTACTTTAAATACTTTGATTAAACAAGAATCAAAAGATGGTACTATAAAATTTTTATTTGAACTTCAAGATAAATATACAATTGAAAGTGTTCTTATGAGAAATAAATATGGAAATTCACTATGCGTTACTACTCAAGTAGGATGTAGGATAGGATGTACTTTTTGTGCTTCTACATTAGGGGGATTAAAAAGAAATTTAGAGTCTGGAGAAATAGTAACTCAAGTATTGAAAGTTCAACAAGAATTAGATAAAACTGGAGAAAGAATTTCTAGTATTGTAATTATGGGAATAGGAGAACCTTTTGAAAATTATGATGAAATGATGGATTTCATAAGAATAGTTAATAGTGATAAATCTTTTAATATTGGTGCTAGACATATTACAGTTTCTACTTCAGGAATAGTTCCAAAGATTTATGATTTTGCAAATGAAAATATCCAAATTAATTTTGCAATTTCTTTACATGCTCCTACAAATGAGTTAAGAAGTAAAATTATGCCTGTCAATAGGGCGTATAATATTGATAAACTTATAGAGGCTTTAAAATATTATCAAAATAAAACTAGAAGGCGTATTACATTTGAATATGGACTTATGGGGCTTGTAAACGATCAAAGAGAGCATGCAGAAAAATTAGTAGAAATAATAAAAGATTTAAATTGTCATGTGAACTTAATTCCTATAAATTATGTTCCAGAAAGAAATTATATTAGAACTAGTAAAAAAGATATATTTGCATTTGAAAAGATTTTAAAAAATAATAATGTAAATGTTACTATAAGAAGAACTCAAGGTGATGATATAGATGCAGCTTGTGGACAACTTAGAGCTAAAGAAAGAGCAGAAGAGGTTAAAGGAGGAATACCTGATGCCAGTAGTATATTCGTATAGTTATAATAAAGGTTTGAAAAAAGAAAAAAATGAAGATGCAATAAATGTGTCTAAAAACAAAAAAGGTAATATATTAAGTGTTATTTGCGATGGGGTTAGTAGTCATAAAGAATCTTCTTTTTCAAGTAACTATATTGTAAAAGAACTTACAAAAAGTTGGAAAAATACAATTTTTAAAGAATATGATGATTCAAAAAAGTGGCTTATTGAAAATATTGTAAAACTTAATGAAGATATTATAAAAAAATCTAAAATAAAAAATAATAAAATGGGAACTACAATTGTTGCTACAATAATTTTTGATGATAAATTATTAGTAGTTAATGTAGGAGATAGCTTGACTTATGGTATTACTTATGATAAAAAAATGGAATTATTGTCAGTAGATGATTCTTTTGTCGGTGTATTACTTGATGCTGGTGTAATTACAAAAGAAGAAGCTAAAGTGCATCCTAAAAGACATACTTTAACTCAAGCTATCGGAGTAAACGAAAAAATAAATATACATATTTCTGAGAGAAATATTGAAAATTTTAATTATATACTTAGCTGTTCAGATGGCTTGACAACAATGTTAGAAGAAGAGGAAATAATAAATATAATATTTTCAGAAGATTTATCTGAGTCAATAAATAAACTAATATTTGAAGCTAATAAAAAAGGTGGAATAGATAATATTTCTGTATCTATATTTAAAATATTAAGAGGTGAAAATTATGATAGGTAAAACTGTTTGTAGTAGATATCAAATAATAGAACATCTTGGAACAGGAGGAATGGCTACTGTTTGGCTAGCTGAAGATACTATTTTAGAAAGAAAAGTAGCTATAAAAACATTTAGAATAGATGCTTACGATGAAGAAGCAATTAAAAGATTTAATAGAGAAGCAAATGCTGTAACTAGTTTGTCTCATCCTAATATCGTATCTATATATGGAGTAGAAAATGAAGGTAATTTCTATTATTTAATTTTAGAATACGTAGAGGGAACCACACTTAAGGAATATATGTTGCAAAATAAAAATATACCAGTTGAGATAGTTGTTTCTATAATAAAACAAATTGCGGATGGATTATCTCATGCTCATAGAAATGGTATAATTCATAGAGATATTAAACCACAGAATATTCTTCTCACTAAAGAATTAATGTGTAAAATAACTGATTTTGGAATATCACGAGCTTATGGAGATACAACACTAACACAAACAAATCAAATGCTAGGGACAGTATATTATTTATCTCCTGAACAAGCAAGAGGTAATGTTGCAACAGCACAAAGCGATATATACTCTTTAGGAATTTTAATGTATGAGTTACTTACAAGTAAAATTCCATTTAAAGGTGAATCAGCAGTTGCAATAGCATTAAAACATCTTCAAGAAGAGCTTCCAGACATCAATAAGTACAGAACTGATATTCCTCAGAGTGTAAAAAATATAATAATAAAAGCTACAATGAAAAATCCTAATGAACGATATTTAAGTTCAAAAGAGTTTTTCAATGATTTAGAAACTTGTTTGGATAAAAATAGACTAGATGAAACAGCGTATAAAGGATTCGCAATTTTAAATAATAATTATGATATTCCAAAAAATAAACCTAGTAATAATCTTTATCAAGAATATGAAGAAGAATATGAAGAATATTATGAAATTGCAGAAGAAGACAAGAAAATACAAAATTCTTCTAAATATTATAAAGAAGAGAGAGAAAAGAAATCTTATTTAGGAAAAATTTTATTAGTATTAACTCTTTTAATAGGTGCAGTAGGTACTACGCTATTTGCTTATAATTATTTTACAACAGCTTCTAGAGTTTCTATGCCTGATGTAAAAAATTTAGATTTAGAAGAAGCAAAAAATAAAATTATTGAATCAGGTCTGTCTATAGGTAATATTACTGAGGTAGCAAGTGATACTGTAAAAGAAAATGTTGTTATTAGTACAGACCCTTCTTCTGGTAAAAAAGTTGCCAAAGGATTAACGGTTGATATAAAAGTATCATCTGGTAAAAAAACAATAGATATGCCTAACTATTTAGGTATGACAGAAAATCAAGTTAAGGTGGCTATAGAAAAAGTAGGCTTTAAGAGTGTAACTTTTGAAAAATCAGATTCAGATGAATATGCAGAAGGAAAAGTAATGGCACAAAATGTAAATGCAGGAAATGAAATAGTTCCTAAAGAAACATCTATTGTTATAACTATCTCTACAGGAACTAAGAAAATAAAATTACCTGAACTAGAAGGAAAAACATTAACAGAAGCGACACTGTTATTAGAAAATTTAGGATTGAAGATTAATGTTTCTGATAGAAAAATTAGTACTAAATATTCAGAAAATATAATAATTTCTCAATCTCAGAAGGCAGGTAGTGAGGTTAGTAAAGGGGATACTATATCAGTTGTTGTTTCTAGTGGAAGTACATCTTCATCTGATAATAAAGTTAAAATAATTAATTTTGTAGGAATGAATTATCAAGATGTTTACACGTGGGCTGAAAACAATAATATATTAATTGATGGATATTATGATTCAAATAGTACAAAGCCATCTGGAACGGTATTAACACAATCTATTCAAGCTGGTACTAGTGTTTCAGAAGGAGTAACAATAACTATTACTATTTCAAAATAAAATAAATTAAAAAAGATAAAGCAAATTGCTTTATCTTTTTTAAAAGGTTGATTACATGAAAAAATATTTAGCAGAAAAAATAAAATTAATTCCAGAAAATCCAGGTTGTTATATTTATAAAAATTCAAATAATGATGTAATTTATGTAGGAAAGGCAAAAAATTTAAAAAATAGAATTAAAAGCTATTTTGTAGGTGCACAAAATAAAAAAACTCAAATTTTAGTATCCAATATATATGATTTTGAGTATATAATTGTAAACTCTGAAAAGGAAGCATTAATTTTAGAAAACAACTTAATAAAACAATATAAACCGTACTATAATATAAAATTAAAAGATGATAAAAGTTATCCATATTTAGTGATAACAAATGAAGAAAACCCTAGAATAATATTAAGTAGAAAATATAGTAATAATAATAAAAATATTTATTTTGGACCTTATGTAGATATAAAATCAGCTACAAAAATAAAAAATATAATTGATAAAATATATCCATTAAGAAAATGTAATCCGGTAGATAAGAGACCGTGTATGTACTATCAAATTGGAGAATGTATAGGTCCATGTGCAAAAAAAATTAGTAAAAAACAGTATGATGAACAAATAAATAAAATAAAGTCATTTTTAAATGGAAATATAAAAGATGTAATTAATAAATTAGAACAAAAAAGGGAAAAATACATATTAAATTTAGAATTTGAACAAGCAGGCATTATTCATCAATTTATAGAAGCAATAAATATTTCAATAAGTAATCAAATTATTAATGATAATATAAATATTGATAGAGATTATATTGGATATTATTATGAAGGTAATTATTTATGTGTTCAAATGTTTTTATACCGATTTGGTGGAATAATAGAAAGAAAAGTAGAGTATTTTAACTTATATGTAGATTATAAAGAGACATTATATTCATATTTAGTACAATATTATTCAATAAATAAATTACCTAAAGAAATATATATAACAAATATTGATACAGAGTTGATAGGAAATTTATTAAATGTAAAAATAATTGAACCTAAAATAGGTAAAAATAAAAAAATTATAGATACATTAATAAATAATTCTAAACACTATTTAAAAAATGAATTAATTATTAAACAAGAAAAAGAAAATGAAATTTTAAAAACATTAGAAAATTTATCTAAAAAAATTGGAATAAAATCAATTTTCAATATTGATGCGTTTGATAATTCTAATATAATGGGGAGAGATGCAGTTTCAGTAAAAGTTAATTTTTATAACGGAGAAAAAAATACATATAAATATAAAAAATTCAAGGTAAATACAGTAGATGGAATAAATGATATAGAAACTACTAAAGAAGTTTTATATAGAAATTACAAAAATTATGATTATATTCCAGATTTAATTATTGTTGATGGTGGAGAAAATCATGTATCAGCGGCAATCGAAATAATTCATAATAAATTAAATTTAAACATTAAAATAATTGGTCTTGCTAAAAATGATAAGCATAAAACAGAATATATTGTAACAGACGATTTTGAAATAATAAAATTAGATAAATCATCTAAAGAATATTTATTTTTAAAAAATATTCAAGATGAAGTACATAGATTTGCAATAACATATCATAGAAATATAAAAACAAAGAATATGTTTAATAATAAATTAGATACAATTAAAGGAATAGGAATGAGAAGAAAGAAAATATTATTAGAGAATTTCTCTTCGTTTGATGATATAAAAAATGCAGATACAAATATGCTAGTTAAGTTAGGAATTCCACTAAATATTGTTTATGAACTTAAAGAAAAATTATAGAAATTTTAAAAATATAGTTGATATTATTAAATGAAAAAGCTATCATTTTTTTATTAAAAACTATTGTAATTATTTATAATTAATGAGATAATAGAAGATATAATTTAATTAAGAGGAGATTTTTATATTATGACAAAGATATTAGCGATTAATTCAGGAAGTTCATCTTTAAAATTTCAATTATTTGAAATGCCAGAAGAAACAGTGATTGCAAAAGGTCTTGTTGAAAGAATTGGTATTGATAATGGAATTTTCACTATTGAATTTAATGGAGAAAAAATAAAGGATGAATTAGATATTCCAAATCATAATTTCGCTATCGAACGTTTAGTAGGGAAACTGACAGAATTAGGTATTGTTGAAAAAGTTGAAGAAATTGAAGGAGTTGGACATAGAGTTGTTCATGGAGGAGAATTTTTTGATACTTCAGTATTAGTTACTGATGAAGTTTTAGAAAAATTAGATAGTATTCAAGATTTAGCACCATTACATAATCCAGCTAACATTATGGGTGTTAAAGCATTCCAGAAAGTTTTACCAGGAGTTCCTAATGTTTTGACATTTGATACTGCATTCCATCAAAGTATGCCAAAATCTACTTATATGTATGCTGTACCAAGAGATTATTATGAGAAATATGGAGTTCGTAAATATGGAGCACATGGTACAAGTCACAGATATATTGCTCAAATGGCAGCAGAAGTTACAGGAAAAGATATTAAAGATTTAAAAACTATTTCTTGTCATATAGGTAACGGTGCTTCGATATGTGCTATTAAAAATGGAAAATCTTTAGATACTTCTATGGGATTCACACCTTTATCAGGTCTTGTAATGGGAACTAGAACAGGAGATATAGATCCAGCAACTATTCCATATATTTCTTTAAAAACAGGATTAGATTTAAAAGAAATCGTACATGTATTTAATCATGAATCAGGATTAAAAGGTGTGTCTGGTGTTTCATCTGATCTTAGAGATATAGAAGTTTTAAGAGATACTGATAAAAATGCATCAGAAGCAATTGATGTTTATCTAACTAGAATTAAAGAATATATTGGTGCTTATGCAGCAATTATGAATGGTGTAGATGTTATTGTATTTACAGCAGGTGTTGGTGAAAATGCAACTTGGGTAAGAGAAGAAGTTCTTGAAGGCGTATCATTCTTAGGTATTGAAGTAGATAAAGAGAAAAATAATGTTCGAGGAAAAACTACAGAAATAACTACACCAAATTCAAAAGTAAAAGCATTCATAATTCCTACTAATGAAGAATTAATGATTGCAAGAGATACATTTGAACTAGCAAAATAATAGATAAAGATAAAATAACTAATGTTATATACATTAGTTATTTTTTTTATAAATATGTTGCAATTATAAATATAATAGTGTAAAATATTATTTGGTTAAACATAATGTTTGATATTAATAAACAAAAATAATTTTTGTTTGTTAAAAGTAAACTTAATGATTAAAAGTTAATTATAAGTAAACATATAAAGGAGAATTATGTTATTAATCGGTCATAGAATAAAAAAACTAAGAATACAAAAAGGACTCACCCAAGAAGAGTTAGGAGAGAGAACAGATTTATCAAAAGGTTATATTTCGCAAGTTGAAAGAGATTTAGCTTCACCATCAATGGAAACATTTTTTGATATTTTAGAAGTATTAGGTTGTGAACCTAAAGATTTTTTTGATAAAAAAAGTTCAGAGCAAAAAATTTTATATACAAAGGAAGAACAAACTGTATATGAGGAAACTGATGATTTTTACAAATTAAAGTGGTTAGTTCCTGAATCAAATGAAAAAGAAATGGAGTCATTAATATTAACTTTAAGTAGTAATAGCAAATATAAAACTTTTGCACCATCAGAATCAGAAACATTGTGTTATATTTTAAGTGGGAAATGTATGCTTACTTTTGGAGAAAAAGAATACATAGCAGAAGAAGAAGAAACATTTTATTTTAATGCTACTGATGAACACACTTTATCAAATCCATTTGATGGTGAGTGTAAAGTTTTAATAGTGGCAACTAATTCATATTTATAGGAGAGAAAAATGACAAATATTGTTGAATTTAAAAATGTATCAATGACTTTTGGAAATAGAACAGTTTTAAAAGATATTGATTTAGAAATAGAAAAAGGAAAATTTTATACATTATTAGGTCCAAGTGGTTGTGGGAAAAGTACGATTTTAAAACTAATAGGTGGATTTTTAGAACCAACTTCTGGAGATGTATTACTTGATGGAAAAGTAGTTAATACTGTACATGCTAACCTTAGACAAGTTAATACTGTATTCCAAGATTATGCGTTGTTTCCGCATATGAATGTATATGAAAATATAGCTTTCGGCTTAAAAATAAAAAACGAAAAGAAAGATGTAATTGATAAAAAAGTAAAAAAAGCATTAAAACAAGTAAATTTAGAAGGATACGAAAAAAGAGAAATTAGTGAAATGAGTGGAGGGCAAAAACAACGTGTGGCTATTGCAAGAGCAATTGTTAATAAACCTGAAATTATTTTACTAGACGAGTCATTATCTGCATTAGATTTAAAATTACGCCAAGAAATGCAATATGAATTAAGAGAATTACAGCAACAAACAGGAATTACTTTTATTTATGTAACTCACGATCAAGAAGAAGCTCTGGCTATGAGCGATTATATTTTTGTAATGAATGATGGTAAAATTGAGCAAAGTGGAACGCCATTAGATATATATGATGAACCTGTAAATAGATTTGTTGCTGATTTTATTGGAGAATCAAATATAGTAAATGCTGTAATGTTAGATGATTATTTAGTGGAGATTTATGGAAAACAGTATGAATGTGTTGATGCTGGTTTAGAAAAAAATAAAAGAGTTGAAGTAGTTATTAGACCTGAAGATTTAGAAATAACTACACAAGAAAAAGGGAAAATAAATGTAATAGTTGATACCCAATTATTTAGAGGCGTGCACTATGAAATTTGTTGTTTAGATGACCAATATAATGAATGGATAGTACATTCTACTAAACCTGCCGAACCCGGAAAAAATATAGGATTAGATTTTGAGCCAGAAGCTATTCATATTATGGTTCCAGGAGAAACAGAAGAGGAATTTGATGCACGTCTAGAAGCGTATGAAGAGGAGGAATAGAAATGTTTGATAAAAAAACACGTTCATTTTTTATGATTCCATATTTAATATGGATGTTAATGTTTGTAGTTTTTCCAATTTTTCTTATAGTTTACTATTCATTTCATGACATAGACGGTAATTTTACTTTGAATAATTATGCGGAGTTTTTTGGGAAAACATATTTATGGATGACATTTTATAGTTTCTGGTACGCATTAATAATAACTTTAGTATGTTTAATTTTAAGTTATCCACTTGCATTTATTATAAGTAGAAG
>CAMBPW010000001.1 GCA_945869755.1 uncultured Gemella sp. | reverse complement strand
AAGAAAATAATATTCTTATTGAGAAGTTGGGTGAAAATATAAAAGAATACCAAGGTAAATTACAGATTTTAGATGAAGAACTAAGAGAAGTTAAAGAAATAAAAAATTCTTTAAAGAATAATATAGAAGAATATTATAAATATAAAGATAGTTTGTATAATAAACTATATAGTGAATTTAATGAAGATATAGAAAATAAAAAGGAAGAGTTGTTAATAATATATAATAGTATAAAAGAAAATACTAACAAAGTTTTAAAACAACATGAATTTAATGATAAAATTTCAGAAATTGATAAGTATAAACCATTATTATCTAGCAATATTAAAATTTTAGAAAAAGATACTAAAAAGTTAAATATTGGTGATGATGTTTTAGTTTTAAAATACAATCAGAGAGCTAGTGTATTAGATATTATAAATAATAATAAAATTCAAATAAAGTTGGGGCATTTAAAGCTTTTTGTAACTAGAGAAGAAATTAAAGTTATTGAAAAAGAACGTGAAAATATTATTAATTATTCAATATCTAAAAAAAATATTAGCAACGTTTCTTTAGATGTTAATGTTATAGGTAAAAATACAGAAGACGCACTTAGAGAAATTGAAGAATATATTGATAAAGTAATTTTGATGGGGTATGATAATTTTACTATTATTCACGGAGTAGGATCGGGTATATTAAAAAAGAATATTGCAGAATATTTGAAAAATCATCGTTATGTTGCTAATTATAGAAGTGGTGGACAAAATGAAGGTGGATTAGGTGTTACAATAGTTGAAATAAAATAGTAAATAATAGTATAATGTTTATATTAAAAATTTAAGGAGAAATAATCAATGAGAGAAATAAATGATAAAGAATTTTATGAAGTATTAAATGGAGATAATGTAACTTTAGTAGATTTTTGGGCACCGTGGTGTGGACCTTGTAAAATGCTTTCTCCAGTATTAGAAGAATTAGATGGAGAGTTAGAAAATATTAATTTTGTAAAAATAAATATTGATGATTATCAAGAAGCAGCAGGAGAATACGGAATAATGTCTATACCAACATTATTAGTAGTAAAAGATGGAAATGTGTTAGAAGAATTAACAGGATTTAAAAATAAAGAGGTTCTAAAAGAATTATTAGTAAAATATAATTAAAAGTTTTAAAAGGGATTTATATCCCTTTTTTTTAATTTTCTATATTAAAAAATGCAAATGTTTTATTAAAAATAATTATGTTTTTGTAGAAATGTAGCTGAATTTATGATAAAATATATTTCGGTACTTATGTATTATAGCTAAAAATTTAATAAAAGAGGAGAAATATAATGTTAGTTGAAGAAAAACCACTTATGCTGTTTTCTTTAGATTCCAATCTGCCATTAGCAGAAAAAATTGCAGAGTCTTTAGGAGCGAAATTAGGAAAATGTAGCGTAAAAAAATTTAGTGATGGAGAAGTTTCTATTCATATTGATGAAAGTGTTAGAGGTAGTGAAGTTTTTGTTATTCAATCTACTAGTAATCCTGTAAATGAACATTTAATGACTTTACTTATTATGATAGATGCACTTAAAAGAGCATCTGTTGATACAATAAATGTTGTAATTCCTTATTATGGATATGCTAGACAAGATAGAAAAGCAAGAAGTAGAGAGCCGATAACTGCAAAATTAGTAGCTAACTTATTAGAAACAGCAGGTGCTGATAGAGTCGTATCACTAGATTTGCATGCTTTACAAATACAAGGATTTTTTGATATTCCTGTTGATCATTTAATGGCTGTTCCAATAATAGCTGATTATTTCAAAGATAAGCTTACTGATATTGATGATGTTGTTGTAGTATCTCCTGATCATGGGGGAGTTACTAGAGCTAGAAAATTAGCAGATAGATTAAATACACCAATTGCAATAATTGATAAGCGTCGTCCAAAACCTAATGTTGCAGAAGTAATGAATATAGTAGGTAATGTGGAAGGAAAAACATGTATAATAATTGATGATATTATTGATACAGCAGGAACTATAACATTAGCAGCTAAAGCACTTCTTTCACAAGGAGCTAAAGAAGTTTATGCTTGTTGCTCACATGCAGTTCTTAGTGGTCCTGCATTAGAAAGAATAGCTAATTCTCCTATTAAAGAATTAGTATATGCAAATACAATTAACATTCCAGAAGATAAAAAATTAGATAATATGATTCCTCTTTGTGTAGGTGAATTAATAGGGAAAGCAATATACAGAATTCATCACAATGAACCAGTTAGTGTATTGTTTGAATAATTTTTAGTATTAATAATTTAAGTAGGCAACAGTTTGTTGCCTTTTTTATCGTTGAATTGAAAGGATAATTTTATTATGAAAATGATTGTAGGATTAGGAAATCCAGGAAAAAACTATGAAAAAACACGTCATAATGTTGGATTTATTATTATTGATGAATTTGCAAAAAAAAATAATATGACTTTTGATAAAAATAAATTTAATGCAGATTATTCAGTTGGATATATTGACGGTATAAAATATTTATTGATAAAACCAAACACATATATGAATTTATCAGGTGAAGCAGTTAGAAAATTTTATGATTATTTTGATATAAAAATAGAAGATCTTTTAATTATTTATGATGATTTGGATACAAAAACAGCAAATTTAAGATTGAGAAATAAAGGTAGTAGTGGTGGTCATAATGGTATTAAAAGCATAATATCACATCTTAATACAGAAAATTTTAATAGACTTAAAATAGGTATTGACAGACCTAAAAATAAGATGAAAGTTTCTGATTATGTTTTAGGGAATTTTTCCATAGATGAAATGAGTGAAATAGAAAGCATTTATGAAAAGTCTTGTAACTGCATTTCTGATTTTTCTAAAATGTCATTTTTAAATTTAATGAACAAATATAATTAGGAGAATTATGTTACTAAATAAATTACTTTCGTTATTTGAATATGAAATTGATAAATTTCAAAATGTAGAATATTATGGTAATAGTAAAACTACTAAAGTTTTAAATATTATAAAACAATTTAATAAAAATGAAGGAGTTACAGCAGTAATAGTAGATTCTAAAAAATCAGCAGAAATTTTATTTGCAGATTTAAATAGTTTTTTAGAAGATATATATATATTTCCAGAAATAGATTTATTAAAAAGATATACAAAAAGTAGCAATGATTTAGTGCAGTTGTCTTTGCATATTTTGAATAATATAATTTCAAATAAAAAAATGATATTAATTATACCTGTTAATGCACTATACAGAACTATAAAAAGAAAAGAAGACTTACAGTCTGATTTAATAAAAATTAATATTAATAATTATTTATCTTTTAATTCAATTTCTAAAAAATTATTAGATTTAGGATATAATCAAGTGGATTCAGTAGAAAATGTAGGAGAATTTTCTAAAAGAGGGAGTATAGTTGATATTTATTCTCCTTTAAATGAATATCCTATAAGACTTGATTATTTTGATGACGAGTTAGACACTATAAAAACTTTTGATGTAATTACACAAAAATCATTGAATAAAATAGAGGAGTTTATAATATCTCCTACTACTGATTTTTATTTATCTGAAAATGAGAAAGATTTTGTAGTATCTAAAATAGAAAAAGAGTTGGAAAATGAGAAATTATTAGAATTTAGTGCGTATGGTGAAATAAAAAATAATATTGTTAATAATATAAAACTATATAAAGAGGTGGGAATATTTGATGAATTATATAGTTTTTCAAATTATATATATAGTGATGTTTATTCAATATCTGATTATTTAATAAATGCTAAATCAATAATTTTTGATAATTATCCAAAGATTTTATCGAAATTGCAAGATGTTAAAGAATACTTTAATATAAAACTTTCTGAAATAAATAATAATTATATTTTTCAAAATGTTGTTGATTTAAACTCATTTGTAAAATTAGAATCTATAAAATGTAATAAATATTATTTATCGAATTTTAAAAATAATTATAAAAATATAGATAAGCAAATAAATTTAAATGCAGTAGAATTACCTTTTTTTATTGATGAAAAACAAATTGTAAAAGAAATAATTTCTAAAATAAATTTGGGATACGAAATAGTCATAAGTTATAATAAGAATAGTCAAAGGGATTATATTGAGAGAATATTGATAGAAAATAATTTGGCTGATTATATTTATGTCGGTATAGAAAAGGGAAAAATACATTTTGAAAAAACGGATTATCTTTTAAAAGGTTTTGAAATTGAGAAGAATAAATTTATTTTAATAACACCTTCAGAAATTTTTAAAGATAATTTAAATGTCAAAAAGAAAAAAATTAATTTCAAATATTCAAACTCTGAAAAAATTAGAAATTACCAAGATTTGAATATAAATGACTATATTGTTCACGTTCATCACGGAATTGGAATCTATAAAGGTATAGAAAATATAGCAGTATCAGGTATTAACAAAGATTTTTTAAAAATAGTGTATGAAGATAATGATATAATTTATGTAGATATTGATAATATGAAATACATACAAAAATATACAGCATCTACTGATTATAAAAAACCAAAATTAAATAAACTTGGTACTAAAAAATGGCAACAAATAAAAAATAAAGTAAGAAAAGAAATCGAAGATATTTCTGAAGAATTAATAAAATTATATATAAAAAGAGAATTAAATGTTGGATATGCATTTAGTGAAGAGGGTATAATGCAAAATGAATTTGAACAAGATTTTTTATTTGAAGCAACCAATGATCAAGAAAAAGCTGTTTTAGAAATTAAAAAAGATATGGAAATAGATAGACCAATGGATAGACTTCTTTGTGGAGATGTCGGATTTGGTAAGACTGAAGTAGCTATGCGTGTTGCGTTTAAAGCTGTAATGGATAGTAAGCAAGTAGCAGTTTTAGTTCCTACTACGTTATTAGCAGAACAACATTACAATAATTTTTTAGAAAGATTTTCAAATTTTCCTGTAAATATTGCTACTGTTAGCAGGTTTAATACTTCAAAACAAAATAATGAGATAATAGAAAAATTAGCTAGTGGGAAAATAGACATAATTATAGGAACACATAAATTATTAAATGATAAATTCAAATATAAAGATTTAGGTTTACTAATTATAGATGAAGAACAAAGATTTGGTGTAAAACATAAAGAGAAAATAAAACATTTAAAAAATATGATAGATGTTCTTACATTAAGTGCTACGCCTATTCCTAGAACATTACATATGAGTTTGGTAGGGATAAGAGATTTATCTGTAATAGAAACACCACCAAAAAATAGACAACCAATACAAACTTTTGTAATGTCAGAAAATTTAAACGTTATAAGAGAAGCTGTATTAAAAGAAATTGAACGAGATGGCCAAGTTTTTTATATTCACAATAGAGTAGAAACTATTGAAGAAAAATATTTGGAATTAAAAAGATTACTACCAGAAATAAATATTGCTTATGCACACGGCAGAATGACCCAATCAGAATTAGAAATAATTATGTCAGACTTAATTAATAAAGAATACGATATGTTAATATCTACAACAATTATTGAAACAGGTATAGATATGCCAAATGTTAATACTTTAATTGTAGAAGATGCAGATAGATTTGGATTAAGTCAACTTTACCAAATACGAGGTCGTGTAGGTAGAAGTAGTAGAGAAGCTTACGCATATTTTATGTATAAGCCTTTTAAGGTATTAACAGAAAACTCAGAAAAGAGATTGTCTGCAATTAAAAATTTTACTTCATTAGGAAGTGGATTTAAAATTGCTATGCAAGATTTATCAATTAGAGGAGCTGGAGATATTTTAGGGGGTAAACAACATGGATTCATAGATTCTGTTGGATACACACTTTATTCACAAATGCTTGAAAAAGAATTATCAGATAAAAAAGAAATTTTAGAACCATTAATAAAAGTAGATAAAACTCAAAGTATAGAATATTATGAAAATATAATAAAAGAAAAAACAAAAAATACAAATTATGATATTTTTGAAATAGATGAAAATAAAATAGAAATTAAATTGAATGTTGATGCATATATTCCTAAAGAATATATAACAAATGATGCAGATAAAATATATTTTTACAAGTTAATTAATAATGCTCAAAATGAAACTGATGTTTTAGAAATAATAGATGAATTAATAGATAGATATTCTGATTATAGTAAAGAAGTAGATAATTTAATAAATATTTGTTTATTAAAAATTAAAGCTAATAAATTACAAGTTTTAGATATTATAGAATTAAAGAATAAAATAGTTATTAATTTTGATAAAGAAGTATTAGAATATTTGAATGGCAAAGTACTTTTTGAAACAATTTATCATTATAAAGAGTTGAAAGTATTATCTAAAGATACTTTAATTTTAGAGATAGAAATAAATAATGGATATGAAATAAAAGATATTATAAATGTTTTAAAATTAATAATGCCTGCTTTTGAGAGGAGAAATATTAATGAAAATTAGATGTGATTGGGTAAAGGATGATTTTGATAAAAATTATCATGATAATGAGTGGTGTAAAATAGAAAAATCAGAACAGAAATTATTTGAATTATTAATTTTAGAAGGAATGCAAGCTGGATTAAGTTGGAATATTATATTGAAACGGCGAAAAAAGTTTTTAGAAAATTTTAATAACTTTGATTATAATATTTGCTCAAAATATACAAATGATGAATTAGAAGAAAAATTGCAAAATAAGGATATTATAAGACATAGATTAAAAATATATTCTGTAAGAACTAATGCAATAGCATTTATAGAGATACAAAAGGAATATGGAACTTTCTATAATTATATCTGGAGTTTTGTAAATTTTAAACAAATTAATAATAAGCATAAAAAAATATCAGATATTCCATCAAAAACAGAATTATCTGATACAATTAGCAAAGATATGAAAAAAAGAGGATTCAAATTTGTAGGAAGCACAATAATTTACAGTTATTTACAAGCTATAGGAATAATTAATGACCATATAATAACTTGTTTTTGTTATAAAAATTGTTTGCAAAATTAAATAATATTCAATTTTACATTTATAACTTTTTTCACAGCAGGAATTTTTCTAATTAATGTTGCTTCTACTGCGTGTTTCATAGTTATATCAGCTATTTCACATGTTGCACATTCACCAAGTAATCGTACTTTAACAATTCCATCTTTGAAATTGATAAATTCTATACTACCTCCATCTATGGCTAGTTTAGGTTTTATTTTTTCTAATTCAAATTTTATTTTATTTATAATTTCTATATTTTCTTTGGTCATGGTACTCCTATTAAAATTAATTTTTAAATTTTTTTATTTTTTAAAACGTTATACTATTATTTTACTATAAAAACAGTTATAATGATAGTATAAAAAATAAAATAAAATAAAAGAGGGATAAGATGAATTTTGAAAAAGAGCAGTTAATAAGTATTACAAATATTGCTGTATCAAAATTTAAAGAATTAGTGTTTGATGCAGGTAATAATGAAATGTTCTTAAAAATTTCACTTGAGTTAGAAGGTAGTAAAATGTATTATAATATTGATACAGTAGAAAATATACTTTCTGGGGATAAAGTGTATGATTTTGAAGGGCTTAAAGTACTGATAAATGAAGAAGATGAAGAATTGCTTAAAGGTCTAAAAATAGATTATATTAAAGATGAATATGGAGAAAATTTTACTATAGACAATCCAAATATAATTCATAATTTAGATGATGAAGATGGCGGGTGCTGTGGTCGTGGCTGCTGTTGTTAAACTTTATAAGTTAAAAATATAAACAATAATATAATTATATAAAAATAAAAATTAAGGAGAACAAAAAAATGAAAAATATTGTAATTTTAGGAGCTGGTTATGGAGGACTTACAACTCTTAAAGGATTAAAAAAAGTAATTAAAAATGGAGAAGCAAAAGTAACTATAGTAAATAAAAATTCTTATCACTATGATACAGTTAATTTACATGAAGTTTCAGCTGGTAATATATCACGCGATGAAATTTGTATTGAAATCAAAGATATAGTTGAATCAGAAGTTTCTTTTGTACAAGATGAAGTTGTTAAAATAGATACTTCTGAAAAAGTAGTATATACAAAAAAACAAGAATTGAAATATGATATTTTAGTAGTTGGATTAGGATTTGAAACACAAACATTTGGAATTGAAGGAATGTTAGAAAATGCTTTACCAATTACAGATATAAAAGCAGCAGAAAAAATATCTGAGAGAATTGAATCTAACTTCAAAAAATATGCAGAGTCAACTGAAAAAGATGTTAAAGATATTTCTATAGTAGTAGGTGGAACAGGTCTTGCAGGTATTGAATTTTTAGCAGAATTAATTGATAGAAGAAAAGAATTATGTAAAAAATATGGGATTGACGAGAAATTAGTGAAAATTTATGGTTTAGATGCAGCTCCTGTATTATTACCTATGTTTGATAAAGAATATAGTGCTTATGCTAGAAAATTTTTGGAAGATCAAGGAATAGAAATTATCTTAGGTGCAGGTATTAAAGGTGCTACTGAAGATAGATTTATAGTTGAAATAGATGGAGATAGAAAAGAGCTTTTAGCAAGTACACTTGTTTGGACTGCGGGTGTTAAAGGAAGCAGAATAATGGATGCTACGTTCCCAGAGTTATCAAAAAATGGTCGTTTAGTTACTACACAACAATTAACAGTTCCAGGATTAGAAGAAATTTATATAGTAGGAGATTGTGCTGCTTTTATTGAAGAAGGACAAGAACGTCCATATCCAACGACAGCACAAATAGCTTGTCAAATGGGAGCTTATGTAGCTTCGCATATAACAAATAGATTAGCAGGAAATACAAACGAAAACTTTAAGTATATCAATAGAGGAGTTGTTTGTTCATTAGGTTCTAAAGATGCAATTGCTCATGCTATGGGATTAAAATATAAAGGGTTCTTTGCTGCTAAAACTAAAAAACTTATTGAAGCAAAAGCAATTAATGAATGTACAAATTTAAAGACAGCTATTAGAAGCCAAAGAGTATTTTAAATTTAATATGCAATTAGAATAAAGAATATGAATTTTCATATTCTTTATTTTTCGTTGTAATGAAAACGAATTAATGTTAAAATATTTTTATAAAATAAGCAAGGGGGGAATATATATGTTTACAAAAGAACATTTACAATTATTATCAAAAAATTTTAAAAATATAAATGAAGTTAATAGAGAAATAATTAATCTTGAATCTATACTTTCATTACCTAAAGGGACAGAACATTTTATTAGTGATATACACGGAGAATATGAAGTTTTTGATCACATATTAAGAAACGGTTCAGGAGTTATTAAAGAAAAATTAAAAGAAATATTTGGAAATATATTAACTACAAAAGAAATAAATATTTTAGCTACAATTATATATTATCCAGAAGAAAAATTATCATTAATTAAAAAGGAATATTCAAATTTAGAATATATAGAATTTCAAAAGGTTATAATATTAAGATTATTGAAAGTTGTGCAATTTGCAGCTAGAAAATATACACGTTCAAAAACTAGAAAAATACTTCCTAAAACATTTAATTATATTATTGAAGAATTAATTTATAAAATGGATATTAATAATGATAAGGAAAATTATTATAATAAAATATTAGATTGTATTATAGAATTAGATAGTGCTGATAATTTTATTAAAGAACTGTCTTTTTCAATACAAAATTTAGTTATTAATCATTTGCACATTGTTGGTGATATTTATGATAGGGGGCCTTATCCAGATAAAGTTATGGATAGACTTATAAATTATCATTCTGTGGATATACAGTGGGGAAATCATGATATGTTATGGATAGGGGCTTGTTGTGGTGATTTAATATGTATAGCAAATGTTCTTAGAATATGTGCTAGATATGATAATTTAGATATAATAGAAGATAGATATGGAATTTCATTAAGAGGGTTATTGAATTTAAGTGAAAATTATTATTTTGATGATGAATGCAAAGAATTTTATCCTAAATTAACTGATCATAGATATAGCTCTAAAGAAATTTATCAAATAGCAAAAATGCATAAAGCTATAGCAATAATACAATTTAAATTAGAAAATGAAATAATTAGTAAATTTCCAGAATTTAATTTAAGAAATAGAAGATTACTTAACAAAATAAACTTTGAAGATGAAACAATATTAATAAATAATAAAAATTATAAATTAACTAGTTGTAATTTTCCAACTGTCGATAAAGAAGATCCATATAAATTAAATGAAGAAGAAGAAAAGTTAATGTTTAAACTAAGAGATTTATTCGTATCAAGTGAAAAATTAAAAAAACATATTGAATTTATTATATCAAAAGGTTCAATGTATAAATGTTATAATGGTAACTTATTACTTCATGGCTGTTTGCCTGTTAATGAAAAGGGAGAATTTCAAACTTTTAGTTATGAAGGAGAAAGTTATAAAGGGAAAAAATTATTAGATTTTTTCGATTCTAAAATAAGACAAATATTTTATAGTAAAGAAAAAATAGGTAATGAATTATTTTTTTATTTATGGCAAGGAGAATATTCTCCATTATTTGGTAAAAAAGATATGACTACTTTTGAAAGATATTTCATTGAAGATAAAGAATCACATATTGAAGAAAAAAATTTTTACTATAAATTACGAGAAACAGAAAATTTTTCGATAAAAGTATTAAAAGAATTTAATCTACCTACTGATGGACATATAATAAATGGTCATACACCAGTAAAAGCAAAAAAAGGAGAAGATCCAGTTAAAGCTAATGGGAGAACTATTGTAATTGATGGAGGTATGTCAAAAGCGTATAATAAAACTACAGGGCATGGGGGGTATACTTTAACATATAATTCTTATGGATTACAAATAATGAAACATAATGTATTTGAAGATAAAAATATAGCTATATTAAATGAAACTGATATCTTATCAACTAAAAGGGTAGTTGATAAAATAGAAAATAGAAAAATTATAAAAGATACGGATGTAGGAAAAGAAATAATAAATCAAATTTCGCAGTTAAAAGCATTGCTTTTAGAATATAAAAAAGGATCTATTCAAGAAACTTATTAAGTAAAAAGTAAGAAAGAATAAATTTATTCTTTCTTACTTTTTTTAAATTTTTTTATTATTTTTTTTATGCAAAAACCTGTTCCTTGACCACACAAGCTAATAAAAATATAAAATATTGAATAAATAACAATATTGAAATTAAACATTATAATACAAGTTAATAAGTAAAATATACCTATTAAAATAGAAAATAAATAACTGAAATTTTCTTTTTTATAAGAGTAAATTAAAGAAATAAAAAAAGTTATTATAGGGAAAATAACAAGTAATAAATAAATCATAGTTTCAGATTTATTATTTAAAGTAAAATAAGAAATAGGCATAAATATAAATATAATTAAAGAAAATATTAGATATGGAATTTTTTCTAAATGTTTTTTCATTATTAAACCTCCAATTGAGAAAATTTTACCATATATAATAAAAAAAAACAATTTAATAATTTTTACATTTTAACTTTAAAATTGATTTTTTACATAGTTTGTGATAACATATGAATAAATAAGCAATATTATAAAGGGGTTAATTTAATGAAATTTTTTATTGATACAGCTAATGTAGAAGAAATTAAAATAGCAAATGATTTAGGTGTTATTTGTGGGGTTACTACAAATCCTTCATTAATTGCGAAAGAAGGACGTGATTTTAATGAAGTAATAAAAGAAATTACTGACATTGTTGATGGTCCAATTAGTGGAGAAGTTAAAGCTACAACAGAATTAGCAGAAGATATAATAAAAGAAGCAAGAGAAATAGCTAATATTCATCCTAATATGGTTGTAAAAATTCCAATGACAGCAGAAGGTCTTAAGGCTACGAGTGTATTGTCAAAAGAAGGTATAAAAACGAATTTAACGCTTATTTTTACACCTGGACAAGCTTTATTAGCAGCAAGAGCTGGAGCGACTTATGTTTCTCCATTTTTAGGACGTTTAGATGATATATCTTATGATGGATTAAATCTTATAGCTGATATTGTTAATATTTTTAAGGTTAATAATATAGATACAGAAATAATAGCAGCTAGTGTTAGAAATCCAATTCATGTATTAGAGTGTTCTAAATTAGGATGTGATATTGCAACAGTACCATATAAAGTAATTATGCAATTAATTAATCATCCATTAACGGATAAAGGGATAGAACAATTTAAAAAAGATTATTTAAAAGTATTTGGTGAATAATTAAATATAACTCCACTAATAATAAGTGGAGTTATATTTATATGGAGATATTAATGTACGGAAAATTTATAACTATAGAAGGAACAGATGGTTCTGGAAAAACAACAATAATAAAATATATAGAACAGTATTTGATAGAAAAAGGTTATAATGTAGTAATAACTAGAGAACCTGGCGGAACAGAAGTAAGTGAAAAGATTAGGGATATACTATTAAATTTTAATGTAGATGCTAAAACAGAAGCTTTATTATTTGCGGCAAGTAGAAGAGAACACATTTTAAATAAAATTTTACCAGAATTAGAAAAAGGCTCTATTGTTTTATGCGATAGATTTTTAGATAGTTCTATAGCGTATCAAGGTTATGGAAGAAATTTAAAAATAGATGATATTATTGATATTAATAATTATATTTTAGAAAGTTTAATGCCAGATGTTACACTTTATTTTGATGTGGATATAAATTTAGGGATAAGTAGAACAAAAAAACGTGATGATAACAATAGGCTAGATAGCGAAAAAATAGATTTTTACACTAGAATAAAAGAAGGTTATGATAATATAGCTAAAAACAATTCAGATAGAGTTATTACTATTAATGCTAATAAAAATTTAGAAGATGTAAAAAGGCAAAGTATAGAAATCATAGAAGGTCTAATTGAAAAATGGAAATAGATAATAACAGAATTTTTAATAAATATTTGATTAACTCAATAAAAAATAATAAGTTATCTCATGCGTATTTGTTTTATGGGCAGAGCAGTGATGCTATAAATATTGAAATATATTCTTTTGTTAAAACTTTATTTTGTGATAATAGTACAAATAATTATAATTTTTGTGATAATTGTAAAGTTTGTAAAAATATTAATAATAACAATTATTTAGATTTTTATATATTAGAGCAAGAAGGTAATATAAAAAAAGAAGATATTTTAAAAATAAAACAAGAGGCAAATTTAAAATCAATATATGGGAGAAAAATATATTGGATAAAAAATGTTGATAAATTAACTCAACAGGCTGCTAATAGCTTGTTAAAAGTTTTGGAAGAACCAGAAGATAATATTATAATTATTTTAAGTACAGAAAATAAAAGTATGGTTTTAAATACAATAATTTCAAGATGCCAAACTATAAACATATTTTCAAACTTCCGAGATGATTTAGAGATAAAAAATAGTACAGAAAAAGAAAGAATATTAAATATTGTTAATAAATATATTACAGACTGCAAAATCAATATGAATATTAGTAGTTTAAATTTAATTGAGCAATTAACTACAAAAGAAGATATTAATTATTTTTTTGATATATTATTAGAAAACTATAAAAATAATACAAATGTACTTGAATTAAATATAAAAAATTATACACAAATTTATTCCAATATATTAGAATCTAAAATTTTTCTTAATTCTAACGTTTCGCCAATATTAGTTTTAGAATCATTTTTAGCTAAATTGATATTAGAAAAACAGCAGTTAATACTTTCTTAGGAGGATTTATGAATGAAGTTTCAGTTATAAAATTATTAGAAAAAAATAAAATTTGTTATTTGAAAAATGTATCTTCTTACTATATGAATAGCGACATAGTTGTACTTTCAGATGGACAAGTTCAATATCTAGGGGAAATTCTTTCAAAAAACAATTATAATAGTAGTGAATTAAATGTTGATGAATATACTATTTCTAGAAAAGCAACTGACAAAGATATTTTGAAATATGAAAGTAACAAAAAATACAAGGAAGGAATACTTGAAATCGCAACAAATGTTATTTTTAGATTAGATCTTGATATGAAATTAATTACTACATATTATTCTTTAAATCGGGACAAATTAACTTTTTTATATTTTAGTGAAGGTAGAGTTGATTTTAGAGATTTATTAAAAGAATTGGCAATGATTTTTAAAACTAAAATAGAGCTTTATCAAGTTACAGAAAGAGAACATAGCAAAGAAATTTCTGGTTTAGGTCCGTGTGGAAAACCTTTGTGCTGTACAAATTTCTTAACAGATTTTCATCAAGTTTCAATTAAAATGGTAAAAGAACAAAATTTAATTTTCAATATTTCTAAAGTAACAGGAGTTTGTGGGAAATTACTATGTTGCCTGAAATATGAAAATGATTATTATAAAAAAGTTGCATCATTATTTCCAGATATAAATAGCAGTATAATATATAATGACAAAGAATATATCTTAAAAGATATCGATCCTATTAAAGAATTAGTTATGCTAAAGTCTACAGAAAATGGAGATGTTATCGCTGTTAAAATTGAACAGTTTACAGATGGAGCTTTTACAAATGCATAAGAAAGAAAGGATAGATAATTTATCTGATAATTATAAATTAATACAATATGAAGACTATTATAGTGTATCAACAGATTCTTTTTTATTAGCCAATTTTTCTAATGTTCCTAAAAAAGTATATAAAAAAATTATTGATTTATGTTCAGGTAATGGTGCAATATCAATATTACTTAGAGAAAAAACTAATTCAAATATTACAATGTTTGAAATACAACAAGATTTAGTAAACTTGTCTAAAAAAAATATATTATTAAATAAATTACAAGATATAAATGCAATAGAAGGAGATATAAAAAATATAAAATCTTATTTTATGCCTTCGTCTTTTGATTATATTGTTTGTAATCCGCCATATTTTCCTATTGAAAATATGCCTAATATTAAAGAAAAAACTAATCATAGTATTTCTAGACACGAAATATTATGTAATTTAAATGATGTAGCTTTAGCTGTAAAATATTTATTAAAGCAAAATGGTAAATTTTCTTTGGTTCATAGAAGTTATAGAATAGCTGATATTATAAAAACTTTTAATGATAATTCTCTTGCTATAAAAAGAATAAAATTTGTTTATAGTAAAAAAAGTAGTAGTAATAGTAAAATAGTTTTAATTGAAGGTAGTATTTCTAGTGTTAATGATATAAAAATTGAACAACCTATGTACATTTATAACGAAGATGGTAGTTACACAGAAGATATGAAAAAGGTTTATGGAATTGATTAATAAAGCATATGTTTATATTTTAAAATGTAATGATGATAGTTACTATATTGGATATACTACTGACTTAAATAAAAGAGTTTTAGTTCATAATTTAAAAAAAGGAGCTAAATATACTAAAGGAAGAACGCCTGTTGTTTTAATTTATTATGATGAATATGAAAATAAATCAGAAGCTATAAAAAATGAAATATTGTTAAAAAAACTTTCGAAAAAAAATAAAGTAAAATACATAGAATATAATTTAACTAAAGATAAAAAAATGATAATTGATAGAATAAATAAAAATTTAGAAAAAAATAAGTGAAGGAAAAAATATGTTATATTTAGTAGCAACCCCAATAGGTAATTTAGAAGATATTACAATAAGAGCCTTAAAAATTTTGTCTAATGTTGATATTATAGCTTGTGAAGATACTAGAAATACACAAAAATTATTAAATCATTTTGAAATAAAAGATAAAAAATTAATTAGTTATCATGAACATAATGAAGAAAAAAGTAGTAATAAAATAATTGAATACATATTAGCAGGGAATGAAGTAGCCTTAGTATCTGATGCAGGGTTGCCATGTATATCAGATCCAGGGTATATATTAGTAAAAAAATGTCGAGAAAAAAATATTAATGTATTTGCAATACCTGGAGCAAATGCAGGACTAACCGCATTGATTTCTAGTGGAATTGAATCTTATAATTATACATTTTATGGATTTTTACCTCGAAAAACAAGTGAATTATCAAATAAAGTAAAAAATATATTAAAACAAGAAACTACAGCTATTATTTATGAATCACCACATAGAGTTTTAAAACTTTTAGAAACAATAGCATCTTATGATGGAAATAGAGTTATTTCTATTGCAAGAGAATTAACAAAAATATATGAACAAGTAGAAACTAATAAAGTAAAAAATATTTTAGAGTTATTTGCAGAAAATAAAATAAAAGAAAAAGGAGAATTTGTAGTTATAATATCTCCGGGAGAAAAAGAATTAGAGAAAATAGATGATAATAAATTACTTGAAGAAATAAATGCTCTTACTAATAATGGAATGAAAAATTCAGAAGCTATAAAGATTATTTCAAATAAATATAATATAAACAAAAGAAAGGTATATAATTTATATCATGAGCAATCTTCATAGTTTAATAATAGTAAATATTTTAATTTTGATAACATTAGTTATATCAATATTTCAACTAATATCTAATTATATTATTATACCAATAATAATTATTTTATTATTATTAAATATTTTTATTATATATAAAAAAAGTAATACATTTGATAAAAATGAAGAAAAAAAGAAATTTATTCTTCATAAAATAAAGAATTCTTTATCTATTATTTTAGGATATACTACAGCATTTAATGATAACATAATTACTAAAGAAGAATTAGACAAAAATTTGAATGAAGAAATAGAAACTATAATTTCAGTAATTAAAGAAGAAATATATAAAAAGTAATTATTTTATTTGACAAGTGCTTATTATATATGTTACAATCAAAAAAAGTAAATAAACTAACTTTAAGAGTGGTGGATTTAATTTCTCCGCTCTTTTGTATTTGTTTAAGAGAGGTGTAAAATGAATATAGTAGAAAAAGTAAAAGAGATTGCTATAAAAAAAATTGAAAACACAGATTACAGCTTATATGATGTAGAGTATATTAAAGAAGGAACTGAATATTTTTTACGAATATACTTTGATAAAAATGGCTCTCTAACATTAGATGATTGCGTGAAATTAAGTGAACTTATGGCAGAAGAATTAGATAGAGAAGATTTTATTAAAGATAAATATTATTTAGAGATTAGTTCGCCAGGTATAGAAAGAGAACTTAGAAATTTAGAAGAAATAAAAAATTCTGTTGGATTACATACATATATAAAAACTTATGAAAAAATGGACAATAAAAAAGAATTTTATGGAGATATATTATCAGTAGAAGATGATAATATATGTTTAGAGTACAAAGATAAGACAAAAACTAAAACAATAAATATAAACTATAAAAAAATTGCTAAAATAAGGTTAGCAGTTAAATTTTAATAAGGAGAATAAAAAAATGAGCAAAGCATTGCTAAAAGCAATAGACTTAATTGAAGCAGAAAAGGGAATATCAAGAGAAATATTATTTGAAGCAATAGAAACTGCATTACTTTCAGCATATAAGAAAAATTTTAATGCTTCAAAAAATGTAAGATTAGATTTCAATAGAAAAACAGGAGATTATAAATTTATAATTCGTAAAGATGTTGTAGAAGAAGTTTATGATGAAAGAATAGAATTTCCATTAGAAGAAGCATTAAAAGTTAATCCTGCTTACGAAGTCGGAGATATATATGAAGAGGTAGATACTCCAAAAGATTTTGGTAGAGTAGGTGCACAAGCAGCAAAACAGGCTCTAATGCAGAGATTAAGAGATGCAGAAAAAGAAGTATTATACAATGAATATATTGATTATGAAGGCGAAATAAAATCTGGGTATATAGATAGAGTTGATTCACGATATGTATATGTAAAACTAGGTAAAATAGAAGCTATATTAGGAGAAAACGAAAGAGTACCAGGAGAAATTTATATTCCACAAGCTCCTATAAAAGTATATATAGTTAAAGTTTCTAATCCTACAAAAGGAAGTAAACCACATGTATTAGTTTCACGCTCTCATGCTGACTTTATAAAAAGATTATTTGAACAAGAAGTACCTGAAATTTATGATGGTACAGTAGAAATTAAGAGTGTATCAAGAGAAGCAGGAGAAAGAACAAAAATAGCAGTATATTCAGAAGATAAAAATATTGATGCTGTAGGAGCGTGTGTAGGTCCTTCAGGAGACAGAGTTAGGAGAATAGTAGAAGAATTAAATGATGAAAAAATAGATATAGTTCCGTGGTGTAAAGATGTTGATAAGTTTATAATTAATTCTTTAGCACCAGCAAAAGTATTAAATATAACTATAGATGAAGAAAATAAAGTTGCAGAAGTTGAAGTTTCAGAAGATCAATTATCATTAGCAATTGGAAAAAAAGGACAAAATGTAAGGCTTGCTGCAAAATTAACTAATTGGAAAATTGATATTAAAACATCATAAAAGTAAGGAGATTTGCTATGAAAAAAAGAAAAATACCTAGTAGAAAATGTATACTTACAAATGAAATGTTCCCTAAAAAAGATTTAATTAGAATAGTTAAAAATAAAGAAGGGGAAATATCAGTTGATATAACAGGAAAAAAAGCAGGAAGAGGAGCTTATGTAGTTACTGAATTATCAAAAGTTGAAGAAGCAAGATTAAAAAATAAGTTAGAAAAATATTTCGATTCTTCAAAAGAGGAAATGGAACCAATCTATAATGAAGTAATAAGATTAATATATAGAAAGTCGATTCCTACAAAATAATGAAAAAAGTTTTCAATTTATTAGGTTTATCTAAAAGAGCAGGTAAACTTGTTACAGGTGAAGATTTAATTTTAAAAGAAATAAGAAATAAAACCGCAAAGCTAATTATTGTATCAGAAGATTGTGGAAAAAATACATCAAAAAATTTATATAATAAAGCAAAGTATTATGAAATAGAGGTAATTATAGCTTTTAGTAGCGAACAAATAAGTGCAGCTATCGGACAACAAAATAGAGTAGCAATAGCAATTACCGATTTAGGATTTTCCCAAAAAATAAAAGAATTGATTAATAAAGGAGGATATATCGATGACAGAAAAAATTAGAGTACATGAATATGCAAAAAAAGTAGATAAATCTTCAAAAGAAATAATAAATTTATTAAAGAATGCAAACATTGAAATAGGAAATCATATGTCGATGTTGACAAAAGAAGCATTAAATGAATTAAATAGTATTTTTTATAAAAAAGAAGAGAAAAAAATAGAAAAGAAAATAGAAAATAAATCGGAAAAAAATAAATTGAATAAAAAATCAATTAAAGATTATGATTATGATAATTATGATGAAGAAATGTTCAATTTAACTAAAAAAAGTAAAAAGAAAAAAATAAAAAAAGAAAAAAATAAAAAACAAAATAAACAACAACCTGCAATTATAGATGTACCAACAGAAGAAAATATTTCAGAGGATACTATACTAGTAAAAGATGGAATGACTGTAGGAGAGTTAGCAACAGCTTTAAAAATAAATTCTACCGAATTAATAAAAAAATTATTTGTAGAATTAAAAATAATGGCAAATATAAATCAGTCATTAACAATTGAACAGATAGAATTAATAGCCATTGATTATGGAAAAGAAATTCAAAAAGAAATTGAAATTAATAGAGAAGATTTAGATATCTATTTTGAAGTAGAAGAAGATGAGAAGAATACTAAAGTTCGTCCACCTATTGTTACTATAATGGGACACGTAGATCACGGAAAAACAACTTTATTAGATACTATTAGAAATACAAAAGTAACTGCTGGAGAAGCTGGTGGTATTACTCAACATATTGGTGCTTATCAAGTAAGAGTAAATGATAGAAAAATTACTTTCTTAGATACTCCTGGACACGCAGCATTTACAACTATGCGAGCAAGAGGAGCACAAGTAACAGATATTACTATTTTAGTTGTAGCAGCTGATGATGGAGTTATGCCTCAAACGATAGAAGCAATAAATCATGCTAAAGCAGCAAATGTACCTATAATTGTTGCAGTTAATAAAATGGATAAACCACAAGCTAATCCAGATAAAGTAATGGGAGAATTAGCAGAGAGAGGTTTAATGCCAGAAGATTGGGGAGGAGATACTATATTTGTACCAATTTCAGCATTACAAGGTGAAGGTATTGATGAATTGTTAGAAATGGTATTATTAGTAGCAGATATGCAAGAAATCAAAGCTAATGCTAATAGACTTGCACTAGGTACAGTAATTGAAGCAAAACTTGATAAAGGACGTGGAGCTGTTGCAACTTTATTAGTTCAAAGTGGTACATTAAATGTAGGAGATCCAATAGTTGTAGGTAATACATTTGGACGTGTTCGTGCAATGATTAATGACAGAGGTAAAAATATTAATTATGCCAAACCGTCAACACCTGTAGAAATAACAGGATTACAAGATGTTCCTAATGCTGGAGATAGATTTGTAGTATTTGGTGATGAAAAAACAGCTCGTCAAATTGGGGAGACTCGTCAGCAACAGTATATAGAAAGTCAACGTCAGAATAGTTCAGCAGTTTCATTAGATACATTATTTGAGCAAATGAAACAAGGAGAAATGAAAGACTTGAACATAATTATAAAAGCAGATGTTCAAGGATCTGTAGAAGCATTAGCTATGTCACTAGCGAAAATTGATGTTGAAGGTGTTAATGTTAGAATAATACATACTGGTGTAGGAGCAATTAATGAATCTGATATAACTTTAGCATTAGCATCTAATGCAGTTGTAATTGGATTTAACGTTAGAC
The DNA here is from genome assembly GCA_945869755.1 of uncultured Gemella sp. Lineage (GTDB taxonomy): Bacteria > Bacillota > Bacilli > Staphylococcales > Gemellaceae > Gemelliphila. The sequence goes on along the minus strand of CAMBPW010000001.1, from coordinate 11,473 downwards.
CTGATAACAATGCAAAACAAATGGCACAAAGTGAACAAGTAGATATAAGATTACATAGTATAATTTATAAAGTTATCGAAGAAATTGAAGCTGCTATGACAGGATTGTTAGATCCAGAATTCAAAGAAAAAATAATAGGTTTAGCAGAAGTTAGACAAGTAATCAAAGTATCTAAGGTAGGAATAATTGCAGGGGCTTATGTAACTGAAGGTAAAGTTTCTAGAGATGGAAAAGTACGTGTAATTAGAGATAGTGTTGTTATTTATGAGGGAGAAATAGATACTCTTAGAAGATTTAAAGATGATGTAAAAGAAGTTCAAAGCGGATACGAGTGCGGTATGACTGTTGAGAAATACAGTGATATTCGTGAAGGAGATATTTTTGAAGTATTTGTAATGGAAGAAATAAAAAGATAGTAAGGAATATAGATATGTCTGAATTAAGAGTTAATAGATTAGGAGAACAAATAAAAAAAGAGATAACTTATATTTTATCTACAAAAGTAAAAAATCATGATTTAGGTTTTATAACTGTAACTGAAGTTAAGCTAACAGGAGATTATTCACAAGCAACAGTATATTATACTGTTTTAGGTGGAGAAAAAGAAAAACTTAAAACATCTCAATCTCTTCAAAAAATAAAAGGTTTTATAAAATCTGAAATTGCAAAAAAAATAAAAATAAGAAAATTTCCTGAACTAGTTTTTACCTATGATGCTACAAGTGAATATGCTATGCATATAGAACAGTTAATTGCAAGTGTTAATAAAGGAGAAAAATAATGTTACAAGTTACTAATTTGGGTTTGCAATTCGCAGATAGAAAATTATTTGATGAAGTAAATATAAAATTTACAAATGGAAATTGCTACGGACTAATAGGAGCAAATGGAGCAGGAAAAACTACATTTTTAAAACTTTTATCTGGAGAAATAAACTCTCAACAAGGGCATGTTTCACTAGGAAAAGGTGAAAGACTAGCAGTTTTAAGACAAAATCACTTTGCTTATGAAGAAAATGCAGTTATAGATGTAGTTATGATGGGATATGAAAAATTATGGGATGTAATGAATAAGAAAAATGCTATATATTTAAAGGATCTTTTTACTGAAGAAGATGGAATTATTGCAGCAGAACTTGAGGCTGAATTTGCTGAAATGGACGGTTGGAATGCAGAAAGTGATGCAGCACAATTGCTAGAAGGTTTAGGAATACCAAGTACAATTCATTATTCATTGATGAGCGAATTAGACAATTCTCAAAAAGTAAAGATATTATTAGCTCAGGCATTATTTGGAAATCCAGATGTTTTATTATTAGACGAACCTACTAACGGATTAGATATAGCAGCTATAAATTGGTTAGAAGAATTTTTAATTAATTTTGAAAATACTGTAATTGTAGTAAGTCATGATAGACATTTTTTAAATAATGTTTGTACGCACATTTGTGATTTAGACTTTGGAAAAATTCAATTATATGTAGGGAACTATGATTTTTGGTATCAATCTAGTCAACTAGCAAGAAGAATGTTAGAAGATTCAAATAAGAAAAAAGAAGAAAAAATAAAAGAATTACAAGAATTTATTGCTCGATTTTCTGCTAATGCTTCTAAATCAAAACAAGCGACAAGTAGAAAGAAAATGCTAGATAAAATTACACTTGATGATATAAAACCAAGTAGTAGAAGATACCCATATGTTAGATTTACACCTGATAGGGAAATAGGAAATGACTTATTAATTGTAGATAATATTTCAAAAATTATTGATGGAAAAGAAGTTTTGAAAAATGTAAGTTTTACTGTTAATCCAAATGATAAAGTTATACTACTTGGAGATGAAATTTCTAAAACTACACTACTAAAAATTTTAGCAGAAGAAATAGAGCCAGATAGTGGTACAATAAAATGGGGTATAACAACTTCAAGAAGTTATATGCCAAAAGATAATACTGCTTTTTTCGAAGGGTTGAAACTTACATTAGTAGAATGGTTAAGACAATATGCTTCACAAGAAGAAGAAGCAGAGGCATATTTAAGATCATTTTTAGGTCGAATGCTTTTTTCAGGAGAAGAAGCGTTAAAAAGAGCACACGTTTTATCTGGTGGAGAAAAAATGCGTTGTATGCTATCAAAAATGATGCTTTCTAAAGCCAATGTAATATTACTTGATGAACCAACAAATCACCTAGATTTAGAATCAATAACAGCTGTAAATGAAGGTATAATACAATTTAAAGGTTCTGTATTTTTCACTTCATATGACTATGAATTTATCCAAACTATTGCCAACAGGGTTATAGAAATTCTACCTGAAGGTGGAGTGATAAATAAAGAAATGGATTATGAAAATTATTTAAGATTTAAAGGAATAATAAAATAATTGTAAAAAAACTTTTTAATTTAGTATTAAATTAGAAAGTTTTTTCTTTGTTTAGATGTTTTTTAACAATAAAATTTAACTTTAAAACATTACAATAGAATATTTATATTAACTTTGATATAATAGTCTATGTTAAAATTATTAAAGGAGAAAATTAATGTCTGTACTTGATATAAAAAATTTAGAAGTATCTATAAATGATAAAAAGATATTAAAAGGATTAAATTTAAAAATAAATTCTGGAGAGATTCATGCTGTAATGGGTCCTAATGGAGCAGGTAAATCAACTTTAGCATCTGCAATAATGGGTCATCCAAAATATGAAATTAATAGCGGTAGTGTATTACTTGATGGAGAAGAAATTTTAGATATGGAAGTTGATGAGAGAGCAAAATCTGGATTATTTTTAGCTATGCAATATCCGTCAGAAATACCAGGTGTACCTACATCTGAATTTATAAAGTCTGCAATTAATTCACGTCGTGAAGAAAATATTCCTATAATGCAATATATAAAAAAATTAGATAAAACTATGGAATTTTTAGATATGGATTTAAAAATGTCGCAACGTTATGTTAATGACGGATTTTCTGGTGGAGAAAAGAAACGTAATGAAATTTTACAAATGATGATGCTTGAACCTAAATTTGCTATTTTAGATGAAATAGATTCAGGATTAGATATTGACGCATTGAAAGTTGTATCTAAAGGAGTTAATGAAATGCGAGGAGAAAATTTTGGTTGTTTAATAATTACTCATTATCAAAGACTATTGGATTATATTACACCAGATTATGTTCATGTATTGATGGATGGGAAAATTGTAAAATCTGGTGGTCCGGAATTAGCTCTTAGATTAGAAAAAGAAGGTTATGATTGGTTGAAAGAAGAGGTGTAGAATGGAAAAAAACAAATTAAAAATAAGTACAAAAGCACTTCAACAATTATCAAATATTACTGGTGAAGCTGAATGGTTTAGTTTATTAAGAAAAAAATCTATGCATGAAAGTTATAGCTTAGAATATCCTAAACTATATTCAATGGATTTAAATGATTGGTCATTACTAGATTTTTCAACAGAAAAATTAATTAATGTAGATACATCAATATTTAATAAAGATAATTTTAGTGAGTATGTAGACTTTGATGAAAATAGTATAATTATTATTCAAGAAAATAATAAACTTCAATTTGTCTATATTCCAGAAAAATATAAAGAATTAATAATAATAAAAAATATTTTTGAAGCTACTTTAAACGAAGAAAGTTTTATGGACGTTTTTTCAAAGATAACATCACCATTAAAGAATAAATTAACATCTTTCCATTATGTATTAATGAATGCAGGTATATACATTGAAGTAAAAGAGAATGCTGTTATTGACATACCTGTTCAGTACGTTGTAATTATAACAGATGAAAATTATTCACTATATAACCATGCAGCATTGAATATTGGTAAAAATGCAGAACTTAATTTTATTGAAAATTATATAACGAAAAATAACGTTAAATCATTTAATATAGTTACAGAAGTTTTAGTAAAAGAAAATGCAAATATAAACTATAGTTCATTAACTAATTTTAGCGAGAAACAGAGTGGTACAATTTTACGCAATGGATTAACATATAGAAACTCAACTTTAAATTGGAATATTGCTGCTATGGATAGTGCCAATGTTTATCATGATAATACTACAAATATTTTAGGTGATGGTTCTGAAAGTAGTTTGAAATTAGTAACATTAGGAATTGGAAATCAGAAATCGTATTTTAATAGCGAGTTAATCAATCAAGGATTAAATACTAATGGTGATATTTTGCAACATGGAGTTTTATTAGATGAATCTCATGTTGTATTTAATGGAATTGGATTTATTGTTAAAGGAGCAAGTGGTTCAAATGCTTACCAAAGTTCTAGGTTGCTTACTTTATCAGACAAAGCAAAAGCAGATGCTAATCCTATGCTACTTATAGATGAAAATGATGTTGCTGCGGGACATGGAGCATCTTTAGGAAAAATTGATCCAGAACAAATTTATTATCTTAATAGTAGAGGATTAAGTACTAAAGAAGCTAGTAGGCTATTAGTACATGGGTTTTTAGCACCAGTTATTGAACAATTAAAAGTTGAAAAAGTACGAGAAACTACATTAACATTAATAGATGAAAAAATAAATAAAGAATAAAGAGAGATTAAATATGAATATAGAAGCTATTAGAAAAGATTTTCCTATATTAGATAGAAAAATTAATGGAAACAAATTAGTTTTTTTTGATAATGCTGCAACAACACAGAAGCCTATTCAAGTAATTAATGCAATTTCTGATTATTATAAATATTATAATTCTAATATACATAGATCAGTTTATACGTTAGGAAATGAATCAGAGAATATTTATTATAAATCAAAAGAAGTTGTCAGAAAATATATTAATGCTAGAAACATTGAAGAAATAATATATACTAGTGGAACAACAGAATCATTAAATTTAATTTCAAGAATGTTAGAAAATGAACTTAGTACTGACGACGAAATAATTATTAGTTCTATAGAACACCATGCAAATTTTGTTCCCTGGCAGCAGTTAGCAAAAAGGAAAAATTTAAAATTGAATATTTTAGAAGCTGATTCTGATGGTTTTATATCTCTAGAAAATTTAAAAAATATAATTTCAGAAAAAACAAAAATAGTTTCTTTAACTTATGCTTCAAATGTACTTGGAATTATTAATCCAGTAAAAGAAATTTCTAATATTTTGAAAGATAAGAATATTTATTTTATAGTTGATGCAGCGCAAGCGGCTCCTCATTTAAAAATAGATGTTCAAGAAATAAAATGTGATTTTTTAGTATTTAGTGGGCATAAAATGTGCGGGCCAACAGGAATAGGAGTACTTTACGGAAAGAAAGAATTGTTAGAAAAAATATCTCCTGTTAAATATGGTGGAGGAATGATTGGTATAGTAGAAGATTATAATTCAACTTGGGCTGATATACCGAATAAGTTTGAAGCAGGAACACCTTTACTAGCACAAGCATCAGGGTTAATGGCGGCTATTGAATATTTAAATAGTATAGGTATAGAAAATATTGAACAATACACAAAGTTATTAACTAAATATCTTATTGTAGAATTAGAAAAAATTGATGGAATAGAGATTTATGGAAGCAAAGATATTAACAATCGTGTATCACTTGTATCATTCAATTTGAATGGAGTACATCCTCATGATATAGCAAGTTTTCTTGATGAAAAAGGAATTTGTATTAGAGCGGGTCATCAATGTACACAACCATTATTATCAAGATTGAATGTTTATTCTGTTGCAAGAATAAGTATTTATTTTTATAACACAAAAGAAGAGATAGATTTATTTATAAAAACATTACGAGAAATCAAGGAGTTTTTTGCTAATGAGCTTTTCTAATTTAAAAGAAATATATAAACAAATTATTTTGGAACATAGTAAATATCCTCATAATCACGGAATTATTGATTCACAATACAAGCTAGAAATGTTAAATCCTTCTTGTGGAGATAAAATTACTATATCTATGAATATAGAAGACAATATAATAAGCAATATAAAATTCGTTGGGACGGGATGTTCTATTTCATTAGCTTCAGCTTCTATGATGACTAATGAATTAAAAGGTGCTAGTATAGAAGAAGCACAAGAAAAGATAAACAATTTTTTAAATATGATTATGGGGAAAGAGTTTGATAAAAATCTTTTAGAAGATAGTATAGCATTAGAAAATATTTCAAAATTACCGGCTAGAGTAAAATGTGCTACATTAGGTTGGAAAGTAACAGAAAAAATATTAAATAATAAGGAGCGTGATATAGTTGAATAAAAATGAACAAATGTTTACGGAATATCAGTATGGTTTTTCTGATATTGATGTTTCAATATTTAAAACAGAAAAAGGATTAACAAAGGAAATTGTAGAAACTATTTCTAAGAAAAAAAATGAGCCTAAATGGATGTTAGATTATCGCTTAAATGCACTAAAAGAATTTTATAGATTGCCTATGCCAACTTGGGGAGGGGATTTATCAGAAATTGACTTTGAAGATATGACATACTATGTTAAACCGTCAGAAAAAACAGAAAGAACTTGGGATGAAGTACCTAAAGAAATAAAAAATACATTTGAAAGATTAGGTATTCCAGAAGCAGAACAAAAATATTTAGCTGGTGTTTCTGCACAATATGAATCAGAAGTGGTTTATCACAATATGCATAAACAATTCGAAGAACTTGGAATAATTTTTGAAGATACGGATACAGCATTGAAAAATCATGAAGAATTATTTAAAAAATATTTTTCAAAATGTGTAGAATCAAATGATAATAAATTTTCTGCACTAAATTCAGCTGTATGGTCAGGAGGTTCATTTATATATTGTCCACCTGGAGTTTCTATTGAAGCACCATTACAAGCATATTTCCGTATTAACACTGAAAAAATGGGACAATTTGAACGAACATTAATAATAATAGATGAAAATTCTTCTTTACATTATGTAGAAGGATGTACAGCACCAACATATTCTGCAAGTTCTTTACACGCTGCAGTTGTAGAAATATTTGTAGGAAAGAATTCTCGCTTTAGATATACAACTATTCAAAACTGGTCAACAAATGTTTATAATTTAGTTACAAAACGTGCAATTGTTGAAGAAAATGGAACAATGGAATGGATTGATGGGAATTTAGGATCTAAATTAACGATGAAATATCCAGCATGTGTTTTAATTGGCGAAGGAGCAAGTGGTAATACACTGTCAATTGCACTTGCTAGTGAAGGACAAGTATTAGATGCAGGATGTAAAATGATTCATTTAGCACCAAGAACATCATCGTCAGTAGTTTCTAAATCTATGTCACGAAAAGGTGGGAAAGTAAATTATCGAGGGTGGATAAATTTCGGAAAAAATTCTGAAGGTTCTAGATCAAATATAGAATGTGATACGCTTATTTTAGATGAGTTTTCTACATCTGATACAATTCCTTATAATATAATAAAAAATTCAAATGTTTCATTAGAACATGAAGCAAAAGTTTCAAAAGTTTCAGAAGAACAATTATTTTATTTAATGAGTCGTGGCTTAGATGAAACTCAGGCAACAGAAATGATAGTCATGGGATTCATTGAGCCATTTACAAAAGAACTACCAATGGAATATGCTGTAGAATTAAATAGATTAATTTCATTTGAAATGGAAGGTTCTATAGGATAGATAGCAGTTTATAACTGCTATTTTTTATAGATAATTTAAATTAATTATGATATAATAAATACTACATACTATAAGGAAATAAGGAGAAAAAAATGAAATTTTTATCTTTTAATTACAAAGGCGTAGAACTATACGGAGTAAAAGTAAAAAAGGAAGAACAAGTTTGGGATTTAATAACAATATTTAAAAAATTTGATGGTGAAGAAACTATTCCATCTACATTAAGAGAAGCAATTGAAATATACGGAGTTGAATTTATAGAAAAAGTTAGAAAGGTAATATCTCTTGTTGAGTGTGATAGTGAAGCTTCTAATTATAAAATATCTTTTAATGATATAATTTGGAGAGCGCCTATAACTAGAACACCAAAAAATATTTTTTGTGTTGGACATAATTATCCATCATTAATTGAGGAAATAAATAATAACAATAATATAAAAACGCCAAAAGATGTAATAATATTTACTAAAGTATCAACAGCTATAGCAGCGAATAATGAAGTTATTCCTTCACATAGTGATATAACTAATCAACTAGATTATGAAGGGGAATTAGCTGTAGTTATAGCAAAAAATGCTAAAAATATCGTAAAACCTTTAGCATTAGATTATGTATTTGGATATACTATAATGAATGACATTACTGCTCACGATATGCAATACAAACATGGACAATTCTTTTTAGGAAAATCATTAGAAAAATCTGCAGTAATTGGACCATATTTAGTAACTAAAGATGAAATTTCATCACCAGAATCAGTTAGTATTGTTACAAAAGTTAATGGAGAAATTAGACAAAATGCAATGACATCAGAGATGTTATTTAGAATCGATGATTTATTGTCAGAAATTAGTAAAATAATACCATTAGAAGCTGGGGATATTATTTCAACTGGAACTCCTGCTGGAATAGGTTCTGCTATGAATCCACCGCAATTTTTAAAAGAAAATGATGAGATTAAAATTACTATTGATGGAATAGGCACATTAACAACTATAATTGGAAAATAATTTTAAGGAGGATAAAATGGTAAAAGAAAAGAAAACAAAAGCAACTTCAAAAACTGAAAATTTAAATAGAGAAGAAGCTTTAGCAAAAGCAATAAAAGAAATAGAAAAAAGTTATGGACAAGGGGCTATAATGGATTTAGAGGGGGCAACTGCCATAAAAGTAGAGGTAGTTTCTTCAGGTTCTTTAGCGATTGATAAAGCATTAGGAGTTGGAGGATATCCACGAGGAAGAATCATTGAAATTTATGGTCCTGAATCTTCTGGGAAAACAACAGTAGCATTACATGCAATAGCAGAAGTTCAAAAAAATGGAGGGGTAGCAGCTTTCATTGATGCAGAAAATGCTTTAGATCCGGAATATGCTAAAGCATTGGGTGTAGATTTTACACAAGGAAAATTTTTCTTATCACAACCTGATACGGGAGAGCAAGCGTTAGATATTACAGAAAAATTAGTTTCATCAGGAGCTATTGATATAGTTGTTATTGATTCTGTAGCTGCATTAGTTCCTAAAACTGAAATTGAAGGAGAAATTGGAGATGCACATATTGGTCTTCAAGCTAGATTAATGTCCCAAGCATTAAGAAAATTAACAGGAATTATTAATCGTTCAAATACTATTGCAATTTTTATAAATCAGTTACGTGAAAAAGTAGGGGTTCTATATGGTAGTCCAGAGGTTACCACTGGAGGTAGAGCACTTAAATTTTATTCAACTATAAGAATTGACGTTCGTAGAGGAGATGCTATAAAAGAAGGTTCAGATATTATAGGTAATAGAACGAAAATAAAAGTTGTAAAAAACAAAGTGGCACCACCGTTTAAAACTGCAGAAGTTGATATTATGTATGGAGAAGGAATATCAACTATAGGAGAAACTTTAGATATTGCTGCGGAATTTGAAATTGTAAAAAAATCAGGATCTTGGTATTCATATGAGGGAGAAAAACTAGGTCAAGGTCGTGAATCAGTTAAAAAGATATTTAGCGAAAATAAAGAATTATACAATGATATTCATAAGAAAGTTAGAGAAAAATTTTTGGAAAATAAAACATCAAAAATGGATTTAGAAGTTGACGTAGATGAGAGTGCATTAGATGAATAAAAAAATATTTAAAATAGTAATTTGGTTAATGATAATAGCAATAGTGGCTAGTGGAATTTTAGCTAGTATTTCAATGTTTATGTAAATAATAAAAAATAAAGGTAGATAATTTTATCTACCTTTATTTTTTATTATTTTACTAAATGGTGCCAGTTAAATGGATCTTCAACTTTTCCTAATTGAATACCAGTTAATTGTTCATATATTTTTTTAGAATATTCGCCAGTTTCTCCATTATTAACGATAACTTTCTTTTTACCATCAAATAGTTCTCCAACTGGAGAAATAACTGCAGCAGTTCCTGTACCGAAAACTTCTTCTAATGTTCCATTATCAGCAGCTTCATAAATTTCTTCGATAGAAATTTTTCTTTCTTCAACAATCTCTCCATTATGTTTTAATAATTTTATAATTGAATCACGAGTTATTCCAGGTAAAATTGATCCATTTAATTCAGGAGTTAAATATTTACCATCAACTTTGAAGAAAATGTTCATTGCGCCTACTTCTTCGATATATTTTTGTTCTACTCCATCTAACCATAAAGTTTGTGCGTAACCAAATTTTTCTGCTTTTTTCTGTCCAAGTAATGATCCAGCATAATTTCCAGCTGCTTTTGCAAATCCAGTTCCACCACGTACAGCACGAACATATTCATCTTCAACAAATATTTTATTTGGTTGTAGCCCACCTTTAAAGTATGCTCCAGAAGGAGAAAGTATTATTACAAATTTTACATTTGAACTTGCTTTTACTCCTAAAAATTCATCTGCACCAAACATAAAAGGTCTAACATATAAAGATGTACCTTCTTCAGTAGGAATCCAATCTTTATCTATTTTTAATAATTCTTCTAGTGCAGTTAATGCAAATTTTTCATCTAATTGTGGAAGTGCAAGACGTTCAGCAGAGCGATTTAATCTTGCAAAATTTTCTTCTGGTCTAAATAAAGCAATATCACCATTAGTATTAATATACGCTTTCATACCTTCAAAAATACTTTGTCCATAATGTAATGAGATTAAAGCAGGTGATAAAGAAAGATTTCCAAATTCAACTATTCTAGGATCATACCAACCTTGTTCTTCATTCCAGTCCATTATAAACATATGATCAGTAAAAATTTTTCCAAAACCTAGTGCTTCTTGATTAGGTTTTTCTTTTGGATTTTTAGTTAATTCAATTTTAATATCTGTAACATTTAATTTTGCCATTTAAAGTACTCCTTTTAAATTATTATATTACAACTAATTATAATATTAAGTAAATTATATTACAATATATTTTTGAAATTTATTTCAAATTTTTTCAAAATTATTGAAAATTGTATATTATAAAATGAAGTTAGCTATAAAAAAAGCCCTTAAAGATGCTATAATTATAAACGACCAAGAATATTAAGAAAGGATCTTTAAGATGCAATTGCATTATACACCAAAGCATAGACATTTTACAGTAGATAAGAGAAGTTATATAGAAATATGGAAATTATAAAGAAAAGCTATTATAAAGTTAGATAAATTATTAAATTATAAATATTTAACTTGTAAGAAAATTAATTAAAATATACTGTATAAATTATAACTTTAATCAACTTATTATAAAAAGAATATTTATTTTATATATAATAATTTTATTGATGAAAAAGTAAAGAAATAAAAATTGTGAAATTAAAGTTTGATAATGTTCAGAAATGAATTAATAAAATTTATCAATTATGTGAA